>NZ_JAQCUN010000064.1:0-7161 GCF_027685385.1 Megasphaera sp. AF13-6AC | reverse complement strand
ATAGCAGCCTTTCTTCGTAATAAACTGACAGCCGATTTTCCGGCAAATTTGGATACACTTGACCTCCCCCTTGATTATTCCTATTTAAAGAGAAAAGAAGTTCGTCTTCAAAACGGCAATCTCGTCTTCGGCAATACTTCAATTCCTATTAAAAATATCCGCCGCGTACTCTGTATGGCTTCGGGTCAAATTAACAATCTTTTGATTTACACATCGGAAAAGGGAGAAGCCAAGGGCTTCTTTAAGAAACTGTTTGATAAGGCGGATATGACCATTCCTCTGACGGCCTTAACCGTACCGGTCATCAATGCCATCGTTGCCCGAAATACGGGCCACGGTATAGATTTTTCTCGTGGCAACAATTGGGACCAGGAAGATTCAAAATATATTATCATCCGCTATCTCGATTCGTCGTATTACTATAACAAAGACGGTACTACATCGACTGAATGGCAAAAAATGGCCGTTGAACGTACAGCTTCTTACAACTATGATATAGCCAATTGGCTGGAAAAATAAAATCTATGACGGGATAGAGGGGACTCAACTCTCTATTCCGTATTTTTAAAATCTGAAAAGGCGGACTCCGATAGCGTTAGCTATCGCACCTTCGTTGGAATTGAGGTATACATTATGATGGCCGGCATGGGAAGTATTATGTATATATTCATTGTTATAGGCATAGTTTGCCTAATCCTTTCAGGCTATAAACTAATGCAATTCTTCGGCTCTAATGCCGAAGAAGGATACAATATTCTTCGCTTTACGAAAGATTCCGTAACTATCAATACGGGATTTTTTCCGCCTACGTACAAACTAAAAGATATTGCCGAAGTCCGTTTTTCGAAAGGTCGTGCACGCGGCCGCATCAGTACCAGCAGCTATATCGGCTATTTACAGGTCATAAAGACAAACGGACACTCGGGGCGATTAATCTCTTTTGACGGCAGTGTGTATTACCGCTTTGTAGTTATTATTACGAATGAGCACATTATAGACTTATCAACGGAAATTTTAATGAATGAATTTCGTCAACGAGGGATCTTGTGTATTAAGGAATAAACGGTATGCGATTCGATAAATTTTTTAAATTTCCCCTGTTTTTTATTCCTTGGGTCTTGTTGTTACTCGTCATGTTGGCGGAACTTTACACAGCCCATTATCTTTGGATACATCATATTCGGATTTGGGGAATGTCGTTTTGGATTACTCTTTTTCTCTTTTGTTTTCCCGGTCTAAGTGCCTTATATATAACGAAACGTATTGTCCTGTATTATGGGGATAAACTACTAATAAAGCTTACGCCGCTTACCTATAGACGAGATAATCTGTTCGATCTTATAAAGACCTTGAAAACCGGTAATACAGACTATGTAAAGGGACTCATTATAGACATCTTCATTACGACCTTCAATATAATCTGCATTTCATTTCTGCCCTTCGGATTTTTATATATGACATTTATTCTATATGATTTTCTGGCCCGTTACCGGGGACTTCCGACGGGACTGTTTTTGTAGACTGCAGCTGTTATATGAACTATACAAAAGGAGATTCGGACTGTGGAAAACACCTTAGGTCTTCAAATAGAAATAACTAAAGAACTAAACGAAAGGCTCATGAGAACTTGTGATATCCGTTTTTATGAAGAACTGCAACAGCCGCAATTTTCGGAAAACGGAGAAGTGTACTCGCATAAATGCCAAGCCTTTGCACACGACGGCAGCGGCGGCGAGTTTGTTCTTCTCGAAGACGGAAGTATCGGCTTAATCAGTAGTGAGGGGAGTGTAGGGCGAGTAGCTGACAGGTTGGACGACTTATTGACCTTCTTAGTTAACGGTGCAAATATTTTCGATTTCAATTATATAAATCTATATAAAAACAAAGAGTTACTCCGAACTTTCTGTATGGCCTATCTGAAGAAAATGCGTAACGAATATGCCGAAAAACGAAGCGATTGGGATGAAATACACGGTGCCTTGGCAAAAAAATTATCCGTACCGTTTACTCCGGAAAACTTGCCGGAATTAGCCGAAACATTCTACCAAGCCGCTACACGCATGCCGACTTTTATATGTTCTTACAAAGACGGAGAAAAAGATTATACATGTGACTCCGTCCTTTCAGATATTTTTCCTCGGTGGATAGGAACCTTATTACAAATGACTAAAGAGGATTTTGAAACCTTGAGCCATAAATAGGTAATTTACAATATACAATCAATTTTATGACAATTTTCCTTTATCTATGGACTTACGTGCCGTACTCATAGGATAATGATAAAAATAATATGTCAGGGGGAGTTTTTATATGGCTACTTGGATGGAAAAGGACGTATTGATTGAAGGCATTTCATCGGTTTTGGGGCCTGCGTCATGGACACACGCAATTGACGACCCGGATTGTATAGCGTTAGCACAGCAGCAAGGCCGACTATATAGAATGAGTCCCGAAGAAATCGATTATAAAAAAGAAATGGCTTTTATAAAGTCCAAAAAAGCCGCTTTAGAAAAATCAGCGCCTGTAGACTAGCATTAGCATGTATAAAAAGCGATGAACTCGATATCTGGTTCGAGTTCATCGCTTTTTTCTTCTTAATAATTTTATTCTTTATTTCCGGCATTCACCCCATTACCGGAAAAATCATCAGGAGAATTTATTAACTGCACAGTAAGGATAACGGGCAATTTTACCTGTCCTTGAATCCAATTTTTAAGACGTTCTGCATCACTTATACTTAAAGGGGAAGCCACAAGAACTTCTACAGCAAATTTATCGGATTTAAAAGAATCCGTATTTTTTTCTTCGGATTTAGAAGAATCCGTATTTTTTTCTTCGGATTTAAAAGAATCCGTATTTTTTTCTGAATCCGTATTTTTTTCTATAGATATCAAAGAGCCGCCTCGAATTAATTGTACTTCAGGAAATAATATAGGGGCTTCCTTGTTCAATCGTTTAATAATCGCCCTATTAGAGTCTTGGTCACCCTTATTTGCATACATCAAAGAAACATTTCTATCATATTTTTCTTTAGAATTTTTAATCAATTGACGAATTTCATCGAAATCTAAACTTTCTTTTCCCTGAATAATTGAAAGCCTTACTTTTTGCAACCGCGGATACGAATTCAATGTATGTTGGAGTCCTTCTATTTCTTCATCACTTAAGGCATCACCAACCAGATCCACCCTCAAAATATTGTCCTGAAGGGAATAGGAAACTACACCGGTCTTTTCAAATTCCATTTTTTCTGAAAGAAATATTCGCACCTGCTCATCTTTCAAAGCTATCTTGTACGGTTTTATTCGCAAAATAGAGGCTTGGCACAGTAATAAGAAGCCCCATTATAATTAAGATTATTCGCTGTTTACGAAAACGAGCTTCATGAATGTTACCGTGTAGAGGTGTTTCTAAAATTTTGAATACTAAAAATGCTGATAGGGTTATAAAAAAAGCATTTATAAAGAATAAATACATAGCCCCCAAGAAAAAGTCGACATTACCCCTGGCAATACCGTATCCGGCTGTACAAAGCGGGGGCATCAATGCTGTAGCAATGGCTACGCCGGGAATAACATTGCTCTTTTCGGTTCTTGTATTGCCTATAGCACCTGCAATGCCTCCGGCTAAAGCAATTAAAACATCCCATATCGTAGGACTGGTTCGTGCCAATAATTCATCCGTAGTTCCTGTTAAAGGGGATATAAAAAAATACACGGTAGCTGTTAAGAGTGCAAAAACTACCTGAAAAACCATCTTGATTAGAGCTTTTCGAATAAAATCCGTATCATAGGTCGCCATTCCGTATCCGGCAGCTAAAATATTACCCATTAGAGGTGATACAAGCATAGCCCCTATAATAACGGCCGTACTGTTTAAATTTAAACCGACACAGGCAATTATAATAGACGCAATCAGAATAATTAAATTAGCTCCGCCTATAGTCATGTCGGATAAAATTCGATCATTAATGACTTCAGATGATGCAGCATCCGACTTTAAATCGATTATTTTATTCCATTTCTCCATGTTATTTATGATTATTTTATTCCATTTCTCCATGTTATTTATAACCTCATATAATAAAATCTATGTCTTATTTTGACTGATTAAGTATAGCAACAATAGTAGCGCTATGCAATAAATTTTTATAAGCACGGAATAAAAGAAACCACTATATATGTATTGAAACACAAATAATCTCATTGTATAATACAGAGTAGCGATTACTTCCGATAACGTTAATTTATCGGAAGTAATAATTAGGGAGAAATGATAGGATATATTCCCGTATCAGCTTTAAATAGCCTTCTTATCTTCTTTTAAGGAGTTTTTGTATGAACTATGATGAACTGGATCACTTTTATATCGGTCGCCCCGTGGCAATTCAAAGAAATTCAAAACTTACTGCCAAGGCTCGACAAAGTATTTATATTGCCAGAGCCGATAATACAATTGATGCCTACGCTTCCGACTGGAAAGATTTTTGCGATTGGTGTGTTCAACATAAACAGGAATACTTCCCGACAAGGGCTGAAACAATTGTCAATTACATTAATGATTTAGCCGATAACGCCAAGGCTAACACTATTGCCCGCCGCGTCAGCGCTCTTACGGAAAATTTCGATGCTGCAGGCCTTACGGATAATCCTTGCCGCCTGCCCTTGGTAAAAGATGCCGTACGCGGTATTAAACGAATGAAAGGCACTATACAGCAGGGAAAGATGCCTATTTTATTCGATGACCTCGTAGATATGTTGAGGCATATCGAGGGACATGAGGCTGAACAGGCTCGTGATCGGGCTATTCTGCTAATCGGTTTTTACGGAGCCATGAGACGGTCCGAAATAGCCTCTTTACACGTAGAGGATTTGCAGTTTTCACGCTTAGGTCTGCGTATCACCGTACGCAACGCTAAGACAGATAAAGCCGGACAAGGTCAAGTGATTTCCATACCGGCCATAGAAGATAAAGAAATAGATGCCGTCACGGCCCTGCAACATTGGTTGCACCTATCGGGTATTACATCAGGCCCGGTTTTCAGGGGCTTTACAAAAAATAAGACCGTTCGCAAAAACGCTATATCCGATAAGTCTGTAGCCCTGATCGTCAAAAAACATGTTGAGGCCGTCGGTATGGATCCGCAATATTTCGGAGCCCATAGCCTACGCCACGGCTTCGCCACATCGGCAGCCCAGCATCAAGTAGATGAACGCAGTATTATGAAACAGACAAGACACAAGTCCCAATCGGTTGTACGAAAATATATTGATGAGGCTGACGGCCTTATCAATAATCCTGTTTTCAAAATTACGGAACGGTCGTAGACTCTTAGAGACTATGTAAAAGACCCTCGGAGTGTCGGCTTACATTCCGAGGGTCTTTTATCTTATATTTTATTTACTTACAGGTACTTTTAAGACCTGACCGGGATAAATATCCTGATTATGGCCGAGATTATTGGCATCTACAATGGCATAAACGGTACTACGTACATCCTTATTATCGGCTGTTGAGGCGGAGGCTATTTTCCAAAGTGTATCACCTTGATGAACCGTAACTGAAACAAATTCTTTTTCGGTCTGATTATTCATCCAACCGATTTGAGTCAAAGAAGCAACTAAGATGACGGCAATAAGGATAAAGCGAATATTTTGAAGTCTTCCGTTACTTTTTTTAGTTTTGCGTTTCATATATATCACACTCCTGTATGTATAAGTCCTTTTATTAAGAACAAACGTTTAGCGAACGAATGTTCTTTCGTTAGATTTATTATATCGCCGAACACTTGTTCTGTCAAGAAAAAAGGAAACAAATGTTTGCTTTTCTATTTGAGATTGTTTATAATGAAACCATCTTACATGGGAGTGATATGCTATATGCTGAATCCGGAAACCTCTTTGACTACTCGACAACGTCAAATCTTAGACTACATACGAAAATGTGTTCATACCCTCGGCTACCCCCCGTCAGTCCGGGAAATTTGCAGTGAAGTAGGCCTTAGTTCTACCTCTACCGTTCACGGCTATCTTACGGATCTGGAAAAATTGGGATTTATTCGCCGAGACCCTTCAAAAAACCGAAAGATAGAACTTCTTGACGAGGGCACGTGGCGTTCCAAAAAAATCGTTCCCCTTCCCTTGGTCGGTACGGTCCGTGCCGGTGCTCCCATTACGGCAGAAGAATGCGTGGAAGACGTCTATCCCTTTGCTGCCGAGTTTATCGGTGATGATGACTGTTTCATGCTTACAGTCCGCGGTGACAGTATGAAAGACGCCGGAATTTTAGAAGGCGATTTACTCATCGTTCGTCAACAAAGTATGGCTCGAAACGGCCAGATTGTCGTAGCTCTTGTCGATGATGAAGCCACGGTCAAACGCTATTACTTTGAGTCTGATCATATTCGCTTACAACCTGAAAACGATGACTATGAACCGATTATTACACGAAACTGTCAATTATTGGGTATCGTCATCGGCGTCTTCAGGACCTATTAAAGAATGCAAAAAGCTCTGATTCGTAAATAAGGTTCTATAATAAATGTTGGGGTCAGCACCGAATAGGTGCTGACTTCAGCATTATTTTTTTGCAAAACAAAAGCATATGAGGCTCGCATGCTTTACAATAAAAGTGTCTAAGCCCTAAAGAAAGGATGCGATCTCATATGCCGACTAATGATTATATATAACCCTTCTTCAATATTAAAGAGGAATTTATTACCAATTCCTACCGGAAAGATAATTTATTAATCTATGAAGTAAGGCTTCCTGCTACAGAGCATACCTGCCCTTATTGCGGGCATACTACGAAATACATAAAGGACTACCGAGTCCGTACGATCAATTTGGGTAGTATCCACGGCTTATATATTTGTGCTAAATACAAGCAACGTAGATATTTTTGCCCTCATGCACCCATTCATTTTCAGAAGAAAATCCCTTTAGTCAGCGTTATAAACAATTAGGTATGACCACCATTACCGAAATCTTTCGCCTACTACATTAGGGGCTGAACTACACGACTATCGCTCGGACTTGCCATGTCTCCGTAACTACCGTCATTCGGTATTGTTCCCTTATTTCTATTACTCGTCCCAAAGAATTACCGACCGTCTTGGGTATAGATGAGTTAAAGCCTGGTTCCCCTTCCCTTGGTCGGTAC
>NZ_JAQCUN010000063.1:0-7673 GCF_027685385.1 Megasphaera sp. AF13-6AC | reverse complement strand
GAGAACAAAATGCCTTCTTTGTACGGGTGAAAAGGAAAAATGTTCCAAAGCAGGACTTCGCACGGATTTAAACCGTTGTCTGCGACAGCTCCCCATACATAAGTATCCGTCGGTTCGTTCATTCCGCTTATTCGTTGTGCATCGGAGGTCATATAAGGGCTGTCGGGGCGACTGGTTCGAATACCTTTATGGCCGAGAATCAGATTCGGATTCGTTTTTTTATGCAGGCCTAAAAGCATACGTTCACAGGTTAATGCGATTCCCGTAAAATGACCACCTTGGTATCCGGCTGCCTCGGCAATAAGAATATATCGGGCTTGGGCTAAACGGAGCTTTAAGAATTCAATTAACTGGTTACGGCGAATCATCGGTGCATCGGGGCCGATATCGCTCTTTGAATCGTAGTCTCGCCAGGGATTGAATACGTTCTCACCGGTATAAGATTTTAAATTATCAATGAATGAGGATAGGGTCATAATATCTCCTCTCTCGGCGTATAGACAAAAAAGGTTCCGTAGACCCCTTTGAGGGTCATTAAGTCTTTAAATTCGCTTTTTTCGAAATCGGCGGTGCGGCTTTTCGGGACGATGAGAGTCAGATTTTCTCCGGCTTGTAAACGCGATGAGAAGGAGTGACTTTCTTCGGTTTTGAATAGGTGCTTGCGAGACCAGACTGAATCTCGTTTGAGGCGAGCGCTTTCATCATATTCGGCAGGAGTGATCAGTACGGCAGAACGGCCCGTATAATATTCAAAGGATGTACGGTATTCTTCAAAAAAATATATGTGCCCCTTTAGATTCCGAGAAGCTGTGACAAGCGGTATTGTTGAACGATATTCGTAAAAGGGAACCAGAACCTGCCAAGTCAACAGAACGTAAATGGCGGCTGTAGCCATAGCAATGAGCGGAGATACGGCGAGGTACGCCCTTTTATACAAAGCAATCGAGATGATGAGTATGGCTGTAGGAATAAAGACGATTAAGGGCCATAAAGAACTCAGATGCAGATAGTCGACGCGAACAAACAAAGCACTCCCGAAAAAGAGAATCCAGAAAAAGAACGCAGGACCTACGGCTATGAATTGGATTATACGCCGATTGGATTTGTAAATGTAAACAGCTCCGACAGCGGCAAACCACATGAGCGGAATGTGCGCAATATAAGCGTACGTCGGGTATTTAGTAGCTAAAAGCGTGTAGAAAAGGACGGTTATACCGGCCCAGAGAGTAGCAAAGAGCGAAAAGCCGGTACGGCGAAAAGCCTTTTTTATACCATATAAGGCGACCCCCGTCCAAGGCAAAAGTCCGACAGGGACGACGAGTAAATAGTAGTACCAAACATTTTCTTCGGGATGTTCAGAAATGACGGCCCGTGTGACGTTGTTAAAGCCCAACAATCCGTCCCAAAAGGCTTGCCCGTGAGTGATGTGCATATAAACGTACCACGGTAAGCAAAGAAATAAAAACAGGAAAAGGCCGTCAGGGCGAAAAAGTCGTTTGAGGTAAGCAGTCTTGCGTTCACAGGCAATGTAAACGAGGATAATAAGTCCGGGTAAGACGATGCCGACAGGGCCCTTGGTTAAGACTGAACCGGCAGCGGCTGCATAGGCAATATAGATATGGCGACGATTATTTTCCGAGAGCCCTATGTACAAGCTGAAAAGAGAGATTTCCGTGAATAAGAAAAGAAACTGGTCTGTCAAGACGGAACGGGTAATAACCCAGAACAATAGGGAGGTAGCGGTCATGGTAGCGGCCAGGATTGCCGTAGCGGTCTCATTACCGCGGCGTTTTACGTAATAGGCCAGCATGGTTACGGAAAGGGCACCGCAGAGCGTGAAGGGAAGGCGTGAGGCAAAGTCGGAAAAGCCGAAGAGAGCGTAAGATACACAAAGTGCCCAGTAAGTGAAGACGGGCTTATCAAACCAAAATGTGTTGTAAATTCGAGGGGATAGCCAGTCCCCGGAGAGTACCATTTCTTTGGCCGTTAAGGTGTAGTTGGATTCTACCGGATCTGTAACGGCGAGCAGACTGTTGCCGATGGAAAGGAAAAGAAATGAAATGATACAGACCGGGATGAGAAGACGAACATATTTCACGAGTTACCTCCTACCGGCGAGAATTACTTGTCCCGGTGTAGTTGCAATAATGTTATAGTCGCTTAAATCAGTGTGAGTACGCAATAATTTATTATAGGTTGATTGCTGCATGATTACATATATATCGGAGGTCTCACGGCATAGAGTTGCAAAGTCGGGAGCGTTTTGAGATTCCCAAGATATACCGGTCGTATTGCCGTAAAAAGCCAAGGCGGGACAAAGAAATTTTTCAATATATACGGGACCGGAATGATTTAAGGAGATATACTCCTCGGCAATGGCCTTGCCGGAAATATATTCGGCCGATTGAGGCAAAATACCGGCAAAGGCAACAGTCATAAATACAAACATACAGCTTACTGCCGAAAGTAAGGCGGAACGCCATCTTTTTAAGTGCATAAAGGCGGCAGGTATGATGAGGGCCAAGGTCAGTAAAACGGAAGCCCAAAGGATGGGGGTTGCAAAGAACAGGGCACTTTCATTCAGCGGGATGGCGTTGCATGCCAGCAGGATGACGCCGCCTATGTAGGAGACGGCCAACCAGATACGCGGGAGCTTGCCGTTTCGCTTCAAGGCATAGGTATACCAACCCAAGATAACCGACAGGGGCGGAAAGAGGGGAGATATATACGTGACTAATTGTGTTTGAGAAAGAGAAAAGAAAATAAAGATAAAGGTAGCCCAAATGAAACAGAAGAGGAGTCCGTCACGGTACGGGCCGTTGCCGCGAAGGCAACGGATAAGTGCTTGAAAAAGGGCTCCTGTCCAAGGCATGAGGCCACCCAATACGATGGGAATAAAAAAGAAGATGCTGTTTTGCCCGGGATGTTCCGGAGCAGCAAAGCGTGTAATGTTATGATAACCGATAAACACATTTGTAAAGTCTGTACCGTGTACGATGTACATATACACGTACCAGGGCAGGCCGACAAGAAAGGCCAGAAGAATACCTTGAGGGATTTTCATCTCTTTCAGCAAAGACCAACGGCGGGTACCTGCGATATAAAGCAGCATGATCAATGCCGGGAAGGCGTATCCTACAGGGCCCTTGGCCAGCAAAGCCAGTCCGCATCCGAAGTAAGCGAGGTAGTATTGTTTACGGTAGAAGGCAAACATGCTGAACGTTAGAGTGAAGACGAGGGTCATGTCCGTAACGGCCGCCTTGGCTATGTAAATAAAACCAACGGATGTCAATAGTATAAGGGCAGCTCGGAATGCGATGTGTTTGTTGAAAACGGCTCGACTTTGAACATAAACGGTAGCAACGGTAGCGATTCCCATAACGGCACTCGGTAAGCGAGACGTGTAGTCGCTGATGCCGAAGAGCGAGTAGGAAATCATTTCCAACCAGTAGAATAACGGCGGCTTGTCATACCAAAATTGTCCGTATATGCGAGGTGACAACCAGTCGCCGGCAGCCAGCATTTCACGAGCCGTTTGCCCGTATACGGGCTCGTCCGGGTCGATTAGGGGAAAGGCACCTAAAAAAGGCAGCAAAAAAATTGCTGCCAAAAGGATGATACCTAGCCCGTAACGATTCTCGTGAATATAAGCGGTAAAAATTTTCATAGCGGTTATTTACCTCTGCGTTTAATGAAGAAAACAAGAGCGATAACAGCTGCCAAGACAATCAGGGCAATGAGGAAGATGTGATTATATTCAATAAGATCACGCCAGTGGCTGCCTAAAACGGAGCCGGCCCAAACGAGTAGCCAAGTCCAAGGAATGGTTCCGACGGTTGTCAGAATGATGAATTTGAAGAAAGGGTAGCGCGCTACTCCGGCGGGGAAAGAAATAAAGGTGCGAACACCGGGCAAGCAACGGCAGACGAGGACTGCAATGCCTCCGTAAGAATCAAAAAGGCGCTCAGTCAGCTGGAATTTCTTTTCATTAAAGAAGATGTATTTGCCGTATTTCAGCAATAAGGGACGGCCTCCGTAAAGGCCGAGAAAATAGCTTATAACGGAGCCGAAGATTCCGGCCAGACAGGCAATAATAAACGTAGGCATAAACTCGAAGACGCCCTGAGAAATTAAAAAACCCGCAAATCCCAAGATAACTTCACTGGGAATGGGAATATTGGCATTTTCGGCAGCCATGGCGAAAAACATGGCAATATAACCGTAAGACTCCATTAATTGCAATAATGTATCCAAAACAGTTCTCCTCTGCGTAAAATAGCTGGTGTTCAAAATATTGTCTTATCATAGCATAGACGGAAATCCTTGCCAAATGCCAAATTGTACTACGGATCCCTAAATGAGGGGATGCGGCTTAATAGGTGTTCGTCGAGAAAGCGAAGGTAAGCAATCGTAGCCAAAAGAGAGAGACACATGGATAGCCATAGAGGAAAGTCGAAAGGGGTGAGTAAGGAACGGAAGGTAAGTGCGACGATATAGGCAGTATACGAGATGCCGTAAGCTCGTTGGGCCAATATACGCTTTGTACCGCAAGACACAGAAAACAGAGAACCTACGTATAAAAAGGCGGGTATACCCGTACCGGCCGCAAGGGTCAAGAAGACAGGTGTATACATGCCGGCAAAGTCTGTCAGAGAAAGACTCAGAAAAATAATAAAAGCGACGACCCAAGTAAAGGCCGGTTTGAAGGTATTGTTTGCAAAAATACGGGCGCGGTAAGCTTGTATACCTGCACCGTAGTAGATGCTCCAACCGATGAGGGTCGTTAGTATTTCGACGGTTCGGAGATTTATGTTAATGCCGCATATGAGGATTAAGGTGATTACAACATGTAAGAACGTAGATGTCAGTAATACTTTTTGAAACGATGTATTGTAACGATGTCTGAAAAAGGTCGATGAAAAATTTTTTAACAAGGCGGAAAGCAGCAAAAGAAAAAGAAATACACCCAGAAAGGTATACGGTCCGGGAGCGTATGCGCTATAAATGAACGTCGTCGAAAAAAAAGGGAGTTCGTTATCCGCATCAAACAAATGTGCGAGGACGGTAAGAAGAGGCACTAAAAAGATAAAAGCGACAAGGGTCGGAAGAGCAATTCGTATTCCCTTTTTCTGAAAAAAATAGGTGAAATTATGAATGTGTAAGGTAGCGGCACAGCAATAGGCGCCGATAAAAAAAAGTGTACTTAGAGAAACGGTGAAAAAGACGATACCTATACGACTGAAAAGAGAGGTGCAAAAAGTGGTTTCTGACGAAGCGAACGGAAAAAAATAAATAGCCGGTACGGCGTACACGGCTAATAGACTTGCAGCCGTAGTCGTGTAAACGGCTACGGTTCTGGCCGAGTCCAGTATAGAAATATGTTTGCTCACGAGAAAGAGTCCTTTCACAGTAAAGAATTTCAGATATTAGACGAAAAGAAGATGTCCTAAATAGACAACAACCGGTATGGTAAAGGCACTGAAAGCGGTCGTATTCATAACCGTTTGTAAGGCGTAGTCGCCGTGATTGTTAAATTCCATAGCGAAAAAAGCCGTATTGACCGCTGTCGGTATGGAACAATATACGAGAAATACCATAGAGCCGACAGCCGAAAAGGTGCCGGGCGCCACCCAGTTGGCTGCATAAACCGTACAAAGCCCCAGCACAGGTAAAAGAATAAGCTTAATTCCGCCGGCAATGCAGACATCTGTGTTGAAACGGCCTATGCCGCTTTGGGACAGTTGAATTCCTACAGTAATCATAGCTACGGGCAACAAAGCGTGTCCGGCCATATCCAGAACCGGCCAGAAAAAGAATTGAGTCGCATCTATTTCGGCCCAGCGGCAAATTAGGGCGGCACTGATCATATATACCATAGGCATGCGAAAGATGACACTTAATGTATCGTGGACTGTCAGATTACCGCGAGCTGCCTGGTACAATCCCAAGGTATTAAGAAAAATGCTTTGAATCACATAAATGACCAACTGTACTACCATGGCTTCGGCCAAATAAACCGGTTGCCCGTTTACCAAAAAAGGGGGATGTGAAAAAATCAGTAAGATTAAAGAGACACCCAAATTTCCCGTATTATTAAACATGAGTGCATTGCGACAGGCACGAATCATACCGGCATCGTAGCCGCGAGCTTTGCCGACTCCTTCGGCGATTAAGGCTGAGAGGATCAAGAAAAAGAGGACTGTTAAAATAATAGGAACGCTAGTAGCAGGAAAGTCCGTAGTGTAAATGCTCGTGAAAATGAAAGACGGGATGACGATGTACATTAAAAACTTTGATAACGTCCGGACGTCCAGATGAAGTTTTTTATCCAACAGAAAACCTAGTGCCGTAAGGCTGAAGATAGGCAACATTGTGTGTTCGATAATAAATAAGAAGACCATAGGTGCGCCTTTCAAAAGAGGAATACGTAACAATCGAATTTAGCGATAAAGCGGTAAATAATACACGAGAGTTGCCAGTGCTTCACAGGTATATTTAAGCATAACCGTATCCCAAATGAAGTCGGGGGAACCGTCATAAACGGGGGTATCATGGTTGATTCCAGCAAAAATACTGAGGGTTGGGCATTTAGTCGTAAGCCTAGTGATGTCGTCAGAATGAAATACGGGATTCATGGGAAGACAAGTGAAACGATCGGCTCCGTATTCGGAAAAAATTTGATAAGCCTGCTCGCACAGTTGTGCATCATTTTCTCCGGCATCCGATCGGGAAATGACTGACAAATGTCCGTTAGGATACAGAGAATGCAACTTCTGAAGGAGGTCGTCACGGATTTGTGAGTCATAAGTTCGTAAGGTGCCGGAAATGCTTATGCAAGCCGGGAGTACGGTTAAATTACCGCTATTCGAATCGAAAGAAAAAGACAAAGATGCTTTGTTGTTCGGCAAAGCATCCACCTGAGTGACGGCCTCGTGCATGAATTTAATAGCTGTTGTAAAGGCGTTTTCATCTGTTGAGACGGCATAAGGACGACCGCTTTTTCCGTGTATAGCCAGACGGAAATCGTCGCGGGATGCAAAGAGCGGCCCCGTTGCAAGGCCTAGACAGCCTCCCTTTAAGGATCCGTCCAATTGCATATCCAAGACGTAATCGACAGACGGATTTGACAAAATACCGCTGTCAATCATTTTGTCGAGGCAACCTCCGGTTTCCGTATTGGGTTCGAAAACCAGGCGAACGGTGCCATGCAACTGGTCGTTATGGGATGTCAGTATTTTAGCCAAGCCTAACAGGTTGGCAATAAGTCCGTCATGACCCGACGCATGCATGACGCCGGAAACCAGGGATGCATAGGGTAAATCATTATTTTCATCCAAGGCGACGGCATCTGTTTTGGCGCGTAATAGTACGGTAGGACCGGGAAGCGCTCCACGAATTAGGGCAGTTACCCCCGTGCCGGCAATGATGCGGATGTCTTCGGCACCCAGAAGGCTTAGTTCGCGAAAAATAGTTTTACATGTATCGAATTCATTGCCGCTCGTTTCAGGACGAGCATGAAAATATTCTCTCATTTCCATCATATACGGCATAACTTTGCGAACTGCCGTTCGAATGGAAAAGGTAACAGAAGTTGCGGTCATAGGAAACACCTCCGGCATCGGACAGTCCGATGCTTAATTATGATTATATATAAGATTCGTCGTCAGTCTGAA
>NZ_JAQCUN010000062.1:850-7782 GCF_027685385.1 Megasphaera sp. AF13-6AC | reverse complement strand
AGTTTATAGCGAAATTCTGATAAAAACAGCGGAAAGCCGTTTGTGCGACTTTCCGCTGTTTCGTTTTGTAGAGAATCGGTTATAGAGGTTGAAAACTTCGGTTTTCAGGAGACGAATCGGCAATAATTTTTTCTCCTTCAATATAAGTAACAAGAGGTAGAGTACGTTTTTTTTCGATTAAATCGATGATCATCTTCATGCATTCTTCGCCGATTTTTCCCATAGGAATATCGATGCGAGATAAAGACGGAATGGAGAAGTCATTTATTTCCGGCATGGTAATACCGACGGTAAAAACTTCCAAATCGTGAGGAATGGAAATGCCTTCGTTATGACAACCGTAAAGAACCCCGTGGGCCAATACGTCGGATTCACAAAACAGGGCTTGCGGCATTCGGTCACGGTGAATCAGCTCTTTGCAGACTTTAACGGCATCTGCCAGTGATTGGTCACAAAGAAAGATGTCGTCATCCGATACGGGATAGCCTGCTTGAGCGAATACTTCCAAAAAGCCGTCCATCCACATACGCATAATGGGAAATGAAGTATCGTGAGTCAAAACGCCCGGGTGAATGCAGCCTTTATTTAACAAGTGTCGTCCTACGCTGCGACCGATTTCATAGTTGTCCATGGTCACACACCCGTATTTTTCGGAGGTACGATTAAAGAGGACAATGGGGCAAGGGAAGTCGGAATTTTCCAAGTATTCCATATCTTTTTCGGACATATTGGCAATAATAATGCCGTTGAAGAAGCGGTTCTGCTCTACTTCCAGTTGTTTTTGTAATTCATCGACCTTGTACGGAACAACTGTTAAATGGATCGGCTTGTCGTACTTCATGATTTCTCGTTGCAAGCCGAGTGTAATACGGGCCAGATAATTGATACGGAAGTCCGTAGCCCAATAAAAGGCGACTGAGTATGAATCACCGCCGGTGACCCGCAACTTTTTGGCCGATTGATTGGGGACATAATTCATTTTGTGGGCAATTTCAAGAATTCGTTTTTGTGTTTCGCCGGAAATTTTCCTTTCTTTGCCCTTACCGTTCAGTACAATTGAGACGGTAGCAATGGAAACATCGGCTGCTTTGGCAATATCTTTTATTGTCGGCATAATTTGAGTCACCTTCTTTATTATTATTCTGCCATATAAATACATAGTTTTCAATTATAATTGATTATTCTGCATAAGCCTGATTTCATATGTCTCCGGAACGGTAACGATAAGGAGAACCGCATTCAATAAGGGGCGGGACTTAATTATAAGCATTGAATGAAAAGAAGCTGTAAAAATATTGATAAAAACCTGTGGTATACTTAACTACAAATGTATAGAAGTTCATGAATTACATCATATTTTAGATACCTGTTGAGTCTGTAAAAGGTGATTGATATAATATAAAAATGAGAAAATAAAGATAGATTATGCATTCACTTTAATAAAGAAAGAGCGTTGTCATGACTTTTAAAGAAGAAGTAGAAGAGAAACTGCGGAATTTAGCGAAACCGCCGGGAAGTCTCGGGCTATTGGAGCAGCAAGCAAAAAAGATATTTTTGGCTTGGCAGAAGACAGAACCGGATCTTAGGCCCAAGCACATTATTTTCGCCGCCGATAATGGTGTAGTCTGGTCCGGAGCGGCTGTTCAACTGCCGGAAATTACATACTTACAGACTCGTAATATGGTAGACGGACTGGCGGCTATCTCCTGTTTTTGTGATTACAATCGCATTCCTTATGAAGTCGTCGATGTGGGGATTGATTCTCCCGATGCAGTGGGATTGAATTATAAAATCCGGCAAGGGACGCGGAATTTCTCCGTAGAACCGGCTATGACGGAAGCGGAAGTAAAACGGGCTGTAGAAGTCGGACGGGAACGGGTCAGCTTTGCGGCTCATATGGGATATAATTTACTTTCCTTCGGGGAAATGGGCATCGGAAACACGACGACATCGGCAGCTGTACTGACGGCTCTGGCACCTGATTATGCGTCTTTAATTGCCGGATACGGGTCGGCTAAGGGCAATTATCGCCTGTTGAGGCATAAAGAAGAACTTATTTCCGAAGCCATGGAACAATATGGCAGTCTTATGTCCGGACCTATCGATGTATTGCGGTACGTCGGAGGCTTCGATTTAGCGGCGATTACAGGGGCTATGTTGGCTTGTGCGGAGCGAAGAATTCCTTTTTATGTAGACGGGTTCATTACGGCAGTGGCCTTGGTTTGTGCTGTTAAAATACGTGATGACGTGAGGGATTATGCCCTCTTATCGCACCTGTCACGAGAAGCGGGGATGACATTGGCTCTGCGTATTATCGACATGGATGAATCCGAAATCCCTTTACATTGCGGTTTTTCTTTAGGAGAAGGAACGGGAGCCGTATTGGCCGTATCGCTTATGCAATCCCTGATGTATGCTATAGGCCATATGGGAACTCTTGACGAAGTGAACAAGAATGCCAAGAGGCGTCGTAAGGGGGGAGTGTAAGTGGAAATACAGGTTGAACAACAAATAAAGGATGCGGCTGTCGAGGTTTTTCAAAAGGCGGGTCTTACGGAAGAAGAAGCGGTGGCCCTGTTTTATAAACGGACGGCAGCGACGGGGAAACTGACCTTTCCCGTTGAGGAAGAACGAAAAGATGAAAATAAAAAAGTGAAAAGACGGCGTATGAATGAGCGTTTTGCCGAATGGGATGCGTTTTAATAAAAGGAGCTGTAAGTATGTGCGGAAAACCGCATTTTCTTACAGCTCCTTTTAAGAGGGAGATATAGTTAAGTTATACCGCTGCCTACAAGTGCATCAGTTTTTGTAAACTGTAACACGACGGCCGATAGGCAGGGATAATCTGCTCGTATGATTTCCGTGGTGTCATCATGCTCCGTGCTTTGACATAAATGCGTCTTTAGTCTGTTTGCCGTCTTTCTTGCCTTTCATCTATTGATCTAAATTAATTTGCCATTGCTCTTTTCGGTTGATCAGTACCTTTTTATGCCAATCAACCCGAATGACTCTTGCAGAGTCGACAGGACTATATAAATTAAAAGTATAGTTGAGAAAAATCTTTACTCGATGGTATATCACATATCTATAGTAGAATCTCCTTTAAAGGCATTCATTCGGTGAAGTGTTCGGGTTGTGTGTGATTGGCTCGCTGTCATTGTATAAATAAGGGCGAGTTACCAGCGTACCGTACTTCAATTTAGGCAGGGCTATTAATTGAGGATACAAATCCTTCACCTCTTTGCAAGATTTCAAAGTCAGACTTTCGAGCTCTATAAGCTCTAAAAGGGGGCTGTAATCCTTGTCCAGTACGCGTGCGGTCAACAAACTGAAGGAACGTAAACGGGGCATGTGTCGTAAGAAGCTCAGGGATTGAAGTCGTAAATTTTTAGGGGCTGCGAAATCACCCTCCAGAGAAAGACTTTCCAGATGCTTCAGTGTGGCCAGTGCACTATAATCTTCAATTTTTTGGAAATTTTCAATTGATAAGGCAACCAGATTTTTCAGTTTTGCAATCGGATTGATAGAGGAAACACTTCTGCCGGATCCTATATGCAGATACTTTAAGGACTGTAAGTGTTCTAATTTTGATATATCCGGATATACGCCCCATTTAATGTGCAGGTCTGTCAGTTTACGTTGGCAACATACTGCATCAAACAACTCTTGAGGCATCCTTGTACAGAATACGAGTTTACTGAAAGCATCAGGGTTTTCTAGCAGAAATTCGCACCATTCTCTGAGAATTCGCTTTTTGTCTCGTGACGAATAAGTATCCTCCAGCTGGGTACAATTAATAACCAGTTCTTTTTCACCTGTATATTCAGACACCGTAACTACGGATTTAGGATGGGCGTCATCGTTATGATAATAATTGAAGCCGTATTTTATTTGTTTTTCAGTCAGTACCGACATTTCAGCACCCCCTTGGGTTTATAAGGTTCTGGTGAGCATATTTTCCGTGTAGGCGCCGTCCTGACTGTTACCGACAAGAATCTTATTCCTATCAAGGGCTTCCAAGGCTTTCATTTCAACATCCGTTAAGGAAAAGTTGAAAATATCCGCGTTGGCGGCAATGCGGTCAGGGTGAGACGATTTCGGCAAGACCGAAATACCTTGTTGCACTAAAAAGCGCAAGGCAATTTGGTGGGGTGTTTTTCCGTACTTTTCAGCCGGTATGGTGACAGCCGGTTCTTTATACATAGACGTATCTCTATTTCTGCCGAAGGGAGAATAGGCTTGATGGATGACTCCGTATTTTTTCATTACCTTTTGAAGCTCCGAATATTGGCAGTATAAATGGGTCTCAATTTGATTGACTGTCGGGCACAGGGTATTGAAATGAATCAGGTCTATAAGTTGGCTGGGCATGAAGTTGGATACTCCGATGGAACGCACGAGACCGTCGGAAACGGCCTGTTCCAAGTCACGCCAGGCTCTGTATACATCGTTGTATGGCCAGTGAAGAAGCACCAAGTCGAGATAATCGGTTGAGAGCTTTTTCAAGGACTCTTCCAGACTTTTACGACAGTTACCGTCGGAAAAGCGGGTGAACCAGATCTTGGTGGTTAAAAATAGATCTTCTCGTGCTATGCCGCAGTATTTTACGGCATTTCCGACGATTTCTTCGTTTTTGTAAGCTTGAGCCGTATCAAGCAGCCTGTATCCGGAATGAATTGCCGTGACAATTGCCGCTTCGTCCGCTTTCGGATCGGTCAGCTTATAGGTACCGAATCCAAGAAGCGGCATTTCATATCGGCTGTTTAATGTGATCGTATTTTTCATGGTCCTTACCCTCCCGGATGATTACTATACATACTGTCTTATATATTATATATTAATCCTGAAAGCTTATGGGTGAAAAGATATGACTGTCGAATTTGTATGGATTTAAAATCTTTTAGTATGTTATCCTTATAATAACTGATGGTATAATAGGAAAAAGGAGGCGGCACATGTTAAAAAAAAGAATGGTTCTCCTTCTCGTAGCAGCCGCTTTATTGGCTTTAGGGCTAAGTCGAGGTGAGGATCAGGCTGTCTGGCAAAAGGGCTCAATGATTTGCTTGGAGTGTATCGGTCTTGGTTAGTCGCAGAATTATTCAAGGTATCAGTGCTTTTCTTACCAATGCCAACTGGAAGGGATTCAGGGACGGTACTATCTATAACGGGGATACTAAGGCACTGTGCGTACCGGGTTTAAACTGTTACTCCTGCCCCGGGGCGGTCGGAGGATGTCCGATAGGTGCATTACAAAGTTCGCTTAGCGGGTTTATTCCGCGGATTCCGTTCTATGTGTTGGGCTTTATCGCCCTTTTCGGAGTGTTATTTGGCCGCGTCGTTTGCGGCTATTTATGTCCCTTCGGGTTACTTCAGGATTTATTGGATTGTGTACCTTGTAGAAAAATAAGAAAATCAAAGATTACGAGACGATTGACGAAAGTAAAATATGCTTTTCTGGGCCTGGTTTTTTTGGGTCCCCTTGTGTCATTTGCCGTAATCGGGTTGGGAGAGCCTTTGTTTTGCAAATATATCTGTCCGGCCGGTACAGTAGAAGGTGCGCTACCCTTATTTGTTGTCAATGAAGGCTTGCGCTCCGCTGCCGGAAGCTTAACGGTATGGAAAGGATTGTTAGCCGGGGGTATTTTGCTGATGTCGACTTTCGTTTTTCGTCCTTTTTGCCGTTTCATATGTCCCTTGGGAGCCATATACGGGTTCTTTAATCGGTATGCGTTGACGGGAATTGCAGTGGATAAGAACAAATGTGTTCACTGCGGACGTTGTGCAGCTGTTTGCAAATCGGATGTGACGCTGGCAGGAGATAAAGAATGTATTTCTTGCGGCGAATGCATGGATGTTTGCCCTGTCCATGCAGTGTACAAGAGAAAACTTATAATGAGAAAGGTTGAGGAGAGAGATAATGTTTAAAAAATATATGATTGTATTGGCAGCCGCTTTATGTGTTGTCTCACTTACGGCGTGCGGTAATCAAAAGGCTGAGGCCCAACAACAGACGGCTCAAGCGGAAGCGGATTTAAAAATCGGAGCGCCTGCACCTGATATAGATTTGCCGGCTGCTGACGGAAAGAACGTAAAACTTTCTCAACTATACGCACAAGGCCCTGTTTTTATTAACTTCTGGGCATCGTGGTGCCCGCCGTGTGTCGGAGAAATGCCGGACATACAAAAGGCTTATGATGCACATAAACAGGAAATTCAATTTATTGCCGTGAATATGGACCAGAAAAAAGATGACGGCGTTGCCTTTTGGCGTGACGGAAAATATACGATTCCCATGTATCAGCCGAATATTCAAAAGGTGAGCCGTGACTATCGCATTTCGGGAATACCTATGTCCGTTCTCGTAGATACGAGGGGAATCATTGTAAACATGAGGGTCGGCTCGATGGATGAAAAGGAATTGGAAGAATTCCTCAATTCTATATCGAAGAAATAGCCTTTATACCAGTAAAGGTATGTAGTAAAAAATAAATAAATGACGAGGGAGCTTATGCTTACCTCGTCATTGCTTTGTGTTACGACCGGCATGATAAAGATCTTTATTTTTATCATGACACATAAGTGAAGGGTAGTGCTTGTTATGAACAAAAGATGGACGGAGCATTTTAAAGCCGACTTACCGACATTTTATGATGCAACGCGTAAGTTTTATGCTAAAGAATTGAAGCCGGCAGAATACAAAGGAGTTTCCGGCGGTTTCGGGTGCTATGGAGAACGTGGCGGTGAAACGACCATGATTCGCCTACGTTTTACAGGCGGTATCCTGGAACGAGAGGACCTTATACAACTCCGTGAAGCGATAAAAAAATATAATTTGAAATTTGTTCATTTTACAACATGTCAATCTGTACAATTTCATCATCTCAAGGAAAATCAAATACTCGGTTTGATGAAGGATTGTTATGAACAGGGTA
>NZ_JAQCUN010000062.1:411-840 GCF_027685385.1 Megasphaera sp. AF13-6AC | reverse complement strand
AAGACAAAGGCCGGAACTGTTTCCCCGTTTACTCGTTTAGCACCTCCCATAAACCCCATACTTGCCAACTCATGAGTACCGCAAGAATTGGGACACCCTGAAATATACAGACGCGGCAAGACGCCTTCTGCAAAATGATACGGTTCGACTGCCGACAGTATATCCCGCAGAAGGCCGGCCGAATCACGCAACCCGATTTGACAGATTGTGCAACCTACGCAAGAAACAGACTTTTCAAACGATGTGCGAGCCGTGTGATTTTCAATGATACCGGCAATTGTTTCGGCTTCACGAGCCGTTAAATTTGTAACATATGCAGTTTCCTCGGCACCGAGGCGCAATTGTGCCCCGTTTATGTCAATAATCGCGGAAATCAACTCTGTAAATTCGTCAATCGTCGGCGTTCCGCCTTGGGGATGATATTCCACA
>NZ_JAQCUN010000062.1:0-401 GCF_027685385.1 Megasphaera sp. AF13-6AC | reverse complement strand
TAAGATATAAAGAAAATAATCCCTTGGCTTATATAGCCAAGGGATTATTTTCTTTATACATATTTATCGATCAACTGTTGAAATTCATCAGCATGCTCAACTTGCCAAGCTGCAAAGGTACTTTTTGTCGCTTCAACGGACTTGCCCAGATCTACTATAAATTGGGGGATATCGATAGCCGATAATACACCTCGCTCTTTCCCTAATTTCTCTTTACCTAAGTCTTCGGACCCGCCGGTAAACAAGACAAAGGCCGGAACTGTTTCCCCGTTTACTCGTTTAGCACCTCCCATAAACCCCATACTTGCCAACTCATGAGTACCGCAAGAATTGGGACACCCTGAAATATACAGACGCGGCAAGACGCCTTCTGCAAAATGATACGGTTCGACTGCCGACAG
>NZ_JAQCUN010000061.1:430-7785 GCF_027685385.1 Megasphaera sp. AF13-6AC | reverse complement strand
GCCTTTTTTGAGTAACCCCTTAATGGCCATGTTGAGGCTCATCGTGACATTTTGTGTGAAGATGACATTCTTCACATCGTCGCCGCCGAACATTTCTTTTAGCCAAAGTCGGGTCAGGTAGACTGTTTCTTCCGTGTCGTAAGCGGGAGCGTACGAGCCTCGGTTAATATTGACGCCGCTTTCACTGATGAAACGGCTCATGGCTTCGGGAACGCTCTTCGGTTTGGGGAAGGTCGTAGCCCCGTTATCAAGGTATATTCTTTGCATTTTCTGTCTCCTATGGATGAAATGACTTGCTCCGTTCAGTATAGTCGACATCCGGCCGTTTTACAAATGTTTGTTTTAAGTAAATCGATAAGGAGTTTTATACAGAAATAATTTATTAATGCAGAACGGTGCATGGGTTCAGTTTGAGAGGAGGATTTATTTTGGGTTTAGCACATGAAAAACGCGCTATTATTATTGCCGGTTTAATCATCGGCGCCATTGCGGGATTTTTGGTCCTGGCAGGAAATCCCGCGAACATGGGTTTTTGTATTGCTTGCTTTATTCGTGATACTGTAGGCGGACTCGGGTTACACCGGGCGGCGCCGGTACAGTATATTCGTCCGGAAATCATCGGTCTTGTTTTAGGTGCGTTCTTATTATCTTTTATTCGCGGCGAACATCAGGCTAAGGGCGGCAGCGCTCCCATGACGCGTTTCATTCTCGGCTTTTTCGTTATGATCGGTTGCCTCATGTTCCTCGGTTGCCCCTTCCGCTTGATTCTGCGTCTTGCCGGCGGCGACTGGAATGCTATTTTAGGCTTTGTAGGCTTTGCAGTCGGTATCGGTGCGGGGACCTTCTTCTTGAAGAGAGGGTATTCGTTAAAGCGTACGTATAGTCTCCCCAAGTTTGATACGGCAGTTATGCCGGTTCTTATGGTAGGATTGTTGATTCTCGTCGTAATGGCTCCGGCTTTCATTTTCTTTAGTGAAAAAGGTCCCGGGGCGGTACACGCTTTTTGGGCCGTATCTCTTATTGCCGGAATTGTCGTCGGCGGTTTGGCACAATACACACGCCTTTGCATGGTTGGCGGTATTCGTGATATAATCTTATTCCATGAAACGAAATTGTTGATGGGCTTCGTTGCTGTTTTTGTAGCGGCATTTCTCGTTAACCTCGCTTTCGGTAACTTCCATCCCGGCTTTGCTAATCAGCCTATTGCCCATACGGACGGTTTGTGGAACTTCCTCGGCATGGCTTTGGCAGGTTTTTGCAGTATTTTGCTCGGCGGTTGCCCCATGCGTCAGCTTATTATGACGGGTGAAGGTAATACGGACTCGGCCATTACGGTTTTGGGTCTTGTTATCGGTGCGGCATTTGCTCATAATTTCGGTCTTGCCGCAAGCGGCAACGGGCCTACATTCAATGGTGAAGTAGCTGTTGTTTTGGGCTTTGTCGTAGCTTTGATTATTGCCGTTGTCAATACGCGTAAACAGGGTGCATAAGGAGGAATCGTGATGATAGATGCTAGAGGATATTCTTGCCCCGAGCCGGTAATTATGGCTCAAAAGGCATTGGCGACACAGGAACAGGAATATGAAATGTTGGTAGACTCTCGGACGGCTATGGAAAACGTAACTCGTTATGTATCCCATAACGGGTATACGGTTGTTTCGACAGCTGAAGGAGACGACTACAAACTTGTCTTCAAGAAAAAATAGTATGTAAGGTCGGTGTAATCATGAAATTTATCGCTACTTTTTATTCGCATTTCGGTGCTATTCGTTTTAAAAACGAAGCCCATCCGTCGGTGACGTCTATCGAATTGATGCCCGTGCCGCGAAACCTGAGCTCGTCTTGCGGCACCTGTGCCCGCTTTGAGGCACCTGACGACTACACCTATTCAGGCGATGAAAGTGGTGAAGTCGAACAAGTAGTCCGGGAAACGGAATCCGGATTTGAAAAGATTTACAGTTCGATGTAAAGGATGATTACAGTGAGTGATAAAGTAAAATTAACAGAAATGGCGTCCTGCTCCGGTTGAGGCGCAAAAATCGGTGCCGGTGTACTGGCACAAATGTTGAACGGCATTCCTCGACATCAAGATGATCGACTTATTGTAGGGTACGATAAGAGTGATGATGCATCTGTCTATGTTGTGCGCGATGATTTGGCCATTGTTCAGTCGGTAGACTTTTTCCCGCCTATTGTCGATGACCCGTATATGTTCGGACAAATTGCGGCGGCCAATTCGTTGAGCGATATTTTTGCTATGGGAGCCGATCCCAAATTGGCAATGAATGTCATGGCTATTAACTCGGCTATGGGTCAAGATGCGGTTCGGGAAATCTTACAAGGCGGCTATAGCAAGGCTTATGAAGCGGGTGTATTGATTACGGGCGGCCATACGATTGAAGATAAGGAACCGAAGTACGGCTTATCCGTAACGGGCTTTATGCATCCGAAGGATCTGCTCAGCAATTCGTCGGCTCGTGAAGGGGATGTTCTCTTATTGACCAAACCTTTGGGTGTCGGTATCTTAACGACGGCGGCTAAGGTCGGACTTGTGGACGAAACTTTGGAACAGCAGCTTTATAAGGAAATGGCGGAACTGAACAAGTACGGCCGTGATATTATGATGAAGTATGATGTGCACAGCTGTACTGACATTACGGGCTTCGGTCTTATGGGACATGCCTATGAAATGGCGTCTGGTAGCGGCATGACTATTCATCTTGATATGAACAACATGCCCTATCATAAAGAAGCGATTGAAATGGCGAAACAGGGATTTATTCCTGCAGGTGCTTATCGTAATCGTGATTATACGGACGGTCATGTACGTACCGAAGGGCCGATTAGTGAAGCGGAATTGGATATTCTTTACGATCCGCAGACTTCGGGCGGTTTGATGATTGCCGTCAGTGAAAAGGATGCGCCGGCGTTGGAAAAGGAATTGAGTGACAACTTGCCGTGCGGTAAAATCATCGGCTATGTAACGGCAAAAGAAGGTACGGATTTAATGGTCCGGAAATAATTCATAAAAGCAGACAGGCACGCATGGGCTGGCCTGTCTGCTTTTTTTAGAAAGGAAATCCTCCGTAGGTAAATTCATTGAGGATTCGCAAGGCGGCTGTTATAATATAGAGGTATTATAAACTCATATACAGAAAAAGGAGAGATTTGACGTGATTGAACGCTATACCAATGAAGTAATGGGCAGTATTTGGAGCGAACAAAATGAATGGGATACGCTGAAGCAGGTAGAGATTCTTGCCAGTGAAGCTCAAGCGGAACTGGGTAATATTCCCAAGGAAGCTGCCGAACAGATTCGGGAAAAAGCTGCTTTTTCCGTTGACCGTATTCATGAAATCGAAGCGGAAACTCACCATGATATTGCCGCCTTCGTCTCTAATCTTTCCGAGAACATAGGAGAAGCCGGTAAATATGTGCATCTGGGGTTGACTTCAACGGACGTAAAAGATACGGCTTTGGGGTACATGTTGAAACAAGCTTCCGAAATTCTTTTGGCCGATTTGGAAGCCTTTCGTGATGTTTTGCGTCGTCGTGCTGTTGAATTTAAATATACACCGACTATCGGTCGTACCCACGGTATTCATGCCGAAGCTACGACTTTCGGTTTGAAACTGTGCATGTGGTTGGCCGAAACGGAACGCAATATTGAACGCATGAAAAGAGCTAAGGAAGTCGTATCTGTCGGTAAGATTTCCGGTGCTGTCGGTACTTATGCCGATGTAGATCCCTTTGTAGAAGAGTATGTGTGCAAGAAGTTGGGCATTACGCCGTCGCCCATTTCTACACAGACATTGCAACGTGATCGTCATGCCGAATTCGTTACGACCTTGGCTGTTATTGCCAGCTCCATCGATAAGTTTGCAACGGAAATTCGTCACTTACAGAGAACGGAAGTACGTGAAGCTGAAGAATACTTTAGCCCCAAACAAAAAGGATCATCCATTATGCCCCATAAGCGGAATCCTATTACGTGTGAACGCATGTGTGGGTTGGCTCGCGTTATTCGCGGCAATGCACAGGCTGCCATGGAAGATGTAGCGTTGTGGCATGAACGGGATATTTCCCACTCTTCCGTAGAACGCATTATCTTGCCGGACAGTACGATTGCACTTGACTATATGTTGACAACGTTTACTCGTGTTGTCGATAAGCTGATTGTCTATCCTGAAAAGATGATGGAAGATCTACAATTGACAGGCGGACTGATTTATAGCCCCATTCTTTTAAATACCCTTGTTGAAAAAGGCGCCGTTCGTGAACAGGCTTATCGCTGGGTGCAACGTAATGCTATGAAACGTTGGCTTGAAGGGGAAGACTTCTTGGAAAACCTGAAAAAAGATAAAGATATTGCGACCGTTATGACGCATGAAGAAATAGAAGCTTGCTTTGACGTAAAGAAGATGCTCAGTCACGTTGACACGATTTTTGCTCGATTCGGGTTATAAGTGATACGATAAATCCGGCGACTGAAGAAAAAGATCGGGGAGATTAACATGTATTTTGATAATGCCGCAACAACAGCTCATAAACCGGAAGAGGTAGCCAGAGCCGTATATGAAGCACTGGCAGAAAAGGAATACGGAAATCCGTCACGGGGAGCGCATGACTATGCTATACGAGCTTATAAGGTCGTATTGTCCGCTAAAGAGAGTGTAAAGCAACTGGTACACGCCGGCCCTGCATACGATGTAGCCTTTACGCATAACTCGACGACCGCCTTGAACATGGTAATCAAAGGGCTCTTACGTAAGGGCGATCATGTTATCTCCACTACATGGGAGCATAATGCAGTGCTACGCCCCTTATATGAAATGGGGCAAGAGGGAGTAACTCTCGACTTTGTAAGGTCTGACAGTAAGACGGGTGCTCTCTGCTATGAGGAATTTGAAAAACTACTTCGTCACGAAACGAAGGCCGTGGTCTGCAACCATGCTTCCAATGTGACGGGAAATATTATCGACTTGGATTTTATTAAGGCCTTTTGTAAGCGTCACGGGTTGATGCTTATTGTCGATATTTCGCAAACGGCAGGTGCCTATCCTATCGACCTGTCGGATGATATTGTTACGGCGGCCTGCTTTACGGGGCATAAGTCTTTATACGGACCGGGCGGTACGGGAGGTATGATTGTTAAAACCGATGTTGATGTAAAGCCCCTTATTACAGGGGGAGACGGAATTCATACCTTTGACAAAGAATTCCCTCATACAGTTCCCGGCGTCTTTGAAGCAGGTACGGAAAACATAGCCGGCATCGCCGGATTGGAAGCGGGCATTCAGTTGCTGTTGGAGCGGGGCGAAGAAGATATCGCTCGAACACAGCAAGAATTATCGGACCTTTTCATTAAGGGGCTTCAGGAAATTTCCAACCTTACTTTGTATGCCGATTTGACGCGGCCGCGCGTCAATGTTTTTGCCATTAATATCGGTGAAGCTGAAGCCGCTTTGGTAGGTGAAATTCTTTGGGAAGAATATGCAATGGCAACACGAGCGGGTTTCCACTGTGCCCCTTTGATTCATAAAGAATTACACACGGATAAGCGAGGTATTGTTCGTTTCTCCTTCAGCCTCTTTACGATGAAGCAAGAAGTAGAAGCGGCATTAGCAGCCTTACGTGATATTGCAAAGCGATAAAGAAAAACGATACAACCGCATACAGTCGGTATTTCCGGATATCGACTGTATGCGGTTGTGTTATTTAAAGTAGAAGACTATTGTAAAATGAGGAAGGAATAAGATAGAATGGGTGCAGTATAGAATATAAATGAGTCTTAGGAGGACTGTTATAGTGAAGCAATCTACAAAACGCCTTTTATCCGTTTTTATGTGTGTAACCGTATTGACATCGACCGCTTTTGTATCGGGATGCTCCCTTTCCAGAACTGTAGGTAAAATAAGCAGTGCGGCGGAAAAAGCAAGCGGTAGTCAAGTTGAAAATTTCAATAAGCTGATTGATGCGGAAAATAACTACATTGACTTCAGACTTTCATTCGGAGGCAAGGAAAAGCAGTTTAACGACGGCTTAAGAAACGGCGTATACGATCAGAGTTTTGTGGCTCCCGATTACAAGTCTCTGCAAGAAGCATTGAAAGCCGTAAAAGCCGGCGGTGCTACTTATAAGACCGTTGATACGGAACTTGATAAGGTTTTAAGTGCCTTAGATGAATTGGTTCCCGTAGCCACGGATCTTCAGACTTATTACGAATCTAAGACTTATTTAAATGATAATTATGCGAAAGTTAAAGAAGTGGCACCTAAGTATTTAGCAGCGGTAGATAAGTTTAATGCCGCTATGGATAAGTTAGACGATGCCATCGGACAGGTTAATCAAGAAAACAGTCAGAAAGAGATTGAACAGTATAAATCTGCCGGGAAGAAAAATATGGCAGCCGCTTTAGAAGCTACTGTGCGTTTCAAAGCGATTATGGATGAATTGGGAACGCATGATCAAAATCCCGACAAAGCTAAAATTGAACAAGAATTGGGCGCCGTTTCGACTCTTCTGGGAAGTATCAGCTCAAGCGAAGGGGATATACTGAAGACCGAAGGAAATGAATTAATCGGTGACGTTAGGGAATTTATGGCTAATCCCGATGAAGAAACCGGAGCGGGCATGTACGAACAGTACAATTCATATGTCAATGCGTATAACGGCTTGAATGCAGAGCGTTTAGACGGGTAAGTGGGATTCGCCGTTTCATAATAGGGTGTAAAATTTTATAAGTAAAGAGCCGCTCGATTTTGAGCGGCTCTTTACTTATATCGTTGATTCTAATTTTGTGAAGCTATTCGTATCGCAAAGCTTCGATAGGATCAAGGCGAGCAGCCTTTCGTGCCGGATAGATGCCGAAGAAGAGGCCGATGCCGACAGAAAAAGTAAAGGAAATAAGAATAGGGGCCAAGGTGATAACGGGAGGTACTTCGGCGAATTTTTTGAATACTTCGACGAGGGAGATACCTAAGGCGATTCCCAAAATTCCGCCGATGAGGCCGATAATAACGGCTTCAATTAAAAATTGCGTCATAATGGTTCGATATGTGGCTCCCAGAGCTTTACGAATACCGATTTCTCTGGTTCGTTCCGTAACGGAGACAATCATAATATTCATAATGCCGATACCGCCGACAAGGAGTGAAATAGCTGCTACACTACCGAGAAAAAGGGTAAGCGTTGCCGTCGTGGAATTCATGGTTTCCATGAGGCTCGTCATATTGTTAATGGTAAAGTCATCTTCCTTGCCGATACCTAAGTGATGCCGCTGGCGCAGAAGGGTACCGACTTGGTCTTGGACTTCATCGATTTTGTCGGAAGAAGAGACTTGGATGTTAATAGAA
>NZ_JAQCUN010000061.1:0-420 GCF_027685385.1 Megasphaera sp. AF13-6AC | reverse complement strand
TCAAGGCGAGCAGCCTTTCGTGCCGGATAGATGCCGAAGAAGAGGCCGATGCCGACAGAAAAAGTAAAGGAAATAAGAATAGGGGCCAAGGTGATAACGGGAGGTACTTCGGCGAATTTTTTGAATACTTCGACGAGGGAGATACCTAAGGCGATTCCCAAAATTCCGCCGATGAGGCCGATAATAACGGCTTCAATTAAAAATTGCGTCATAATGGTTCGATATGTGGCTCCCAGAGCTTTACGAATACCGATTTCTCTGGTTCGTTCCGTAACGGAGACAATCATAATATTCATAATGCCGATACCGCCGACAAGGAGTGAAATAGCTGCTACACTACCGAGAAAAAGGGTAAGCGTTGCCGTCGTGGAATTCATGGTTTCCATGAGGCTCGTCATATTGTTAATGGTAAAGTCATCT
>NZ_JAQCUN010000060.1:0-7810 GCF_027685385.1 Megasphaera sp. AF13-6AC | reverse complement strand
CCGAAGCTATGCGGGCCGAATCGATGAAGTTTACGAAACGGGCTATGTATTCAAGGGCCACGAGTGTTCTTCGTAAGGGCACACTGATCGTAAACTTGCCGGGAAGTCCCAAAGCTTGCGATGAATGTTTGGACGTATTTTTAAGCACTGTCGCTCATCCGTTGGATTTATTGCGCTACGGAGCGTCTGACTGTGCCAGAAAATAATTTTGCGGGAGATTTTAAATATGAATACCTGGAAAAAAGCGGTAGGCTTAGCTGTTATGGCGGCAATGGCAGTGGGGCTTATCGGTTGCGGCGGACAGCAGGAAGGTCCTAAATCGACCGGAGAGAAAGAAAAAGTACACTTAACCGTATTTGCGGCAGCAAGTATGACGGAAACGTTGAATCAGCTTAAAACAGAGTATGAAAAGCAGCATCCCGATGTAGAAATTACATTTAACTTCGATTCTTCGGGTACACTGAAAAAACAAATCCAAAACGGGGCGGAGTGTGATCTCTTCATATCGGCAGCTCAAAAGCAGATGAATCAGTTGGATGTCTCGAAAGATGAAAAGGCTAACCCGGACAAATTGGATTTTATAGATCCGGCGACACGCATTAACTTGTTGGAAAATAAGGTTGTATTGGTCGTTCCTGAAGGAAATCCCAAGCAAATCCAAAACTTTAACGATATGGCGGCCAAGTTGAAAGACGGTTCCGTTCGTCTGGTTATGGGGAACAGTGACGTACCGGTCGGCCAGTATACGGAAAAAATTTTGAAATTCTACAACCTGGATGAAAAAGCGATTGCATCTGCCGGTAATATTACATACGGCTCTAATGTAAAAGAAGTTGTGACACAGGTCTTGGAAGGCAGTGGCGATTGCGGCGTTGTCTATGCTACGGACGCTTTCAGTGCGAAGTTGAAGCCTGTTGACCGGGCGACAAAGGAAATGTGTGGTCAAGTTATTTATCCGGCAGCCGTATTGAAGAATTCGAAGCAGCAAGATGCAGCTAAAGATTTTTTGAAATTTTTACAAAGTGATGAAGCTATGAAGATATTTGAAAGCGTAGGTTTCAGTCGCGTATAAGGAGTTCATTACACATGGATTGGTATCCTCTTTGGAACAGCTTGCGCATAGCGGCCATCTCTTGTGTCATCGTCTTTTTTCTCGGTATTTTTGCGGCCTATAAAATTGCCGCCTTACCGAAGTTTGCTAAGGGTATTTTAGATGTATTGCTTACCCTGCCTCTTGTCTTGCCGCCAACAGTGTGCGGCTGGATTTTACTTCTCATTTTCGGTCTCACACATCCCCTGGGTATTTACCTGAAACAGGTAGGCATTCAGTTTGTTATGACTTGGTATGGCGGTGTCATCGCCTCGGCAGTCGTGGCCTTTCCGCTCATGTATAGAACCGCTCGCGGAGCCTTTGAGAGCTTTAATGAAAACTTGGCTTGGAGTGCCCGGACCTTGGGTCTGTCGGAACGGTTTATCTTTTGGAGAATCCGCATGCCTGCTTGTAAGCAAGGCATCATTGCCGGCGTTGTCCTGGCTTTTGCCCGTGCTTTGGGTGAGTACGGTGCGACGAGTATGCTTATCGGCTATATACCGAATAATACGGCTACGATTTCTACTACCGTGTATCAATTATGGCGAACCAATGACGAGTACAGTGCTTTTATATGGGTTGTCATTAATATGATAATCAGTGCTGTCGTGCTTTTGACTGTGAATATGATGGAAAAGAAGGCTCGTCAAAGGAGGGGCCGAGCATGGCAATAGATGTAAGTGTACAAAAAAGATGGGGCGATTTTTCACTCGATGTATCTTTTTCATCGCCCCGTGGCATTGTCGGTCTCTTAGGCGCCTCCGGTTGCGGCAAAAGCAAAACCTTACAGAGCATTGCGGGCATTGAGAAACCGGACAAAGGGCATATATCGGTCAATGACCGAATTCTTTTCGATGCCTCGAAGTCTATAGACGTTCCCGTACAGAAAAGACGGGTAGGTTATTTATTTCAAGACTATGCGCTCTTTCCCGACATGACAGTAAAAGAAAATATCTTTTACTGCATTCGGAAAAAAGCGGGTAAAGAGGAAAAGAGAGAAATCATTAAATCCGTTGTCGAATCGTTGCACCTTACGGGGTTGGAAGAACGTAAGCCCGGACAGCTTTCGGGCGGACAGCAACAGCGCGTCGCCTTGGCGCGTATACTTGTCAATGAACCCGACGTATTGTTGCTTGATGAACCGTTCAGTGCATTGGACAGCTACTTAAAGGAACGCCTTGTCATCGAATTGAAGGAAACCTTGGCTCGGTTTCAAAAGGATGTTGTTCTCGTAACGCACAGTCGTGATGAAGCTTATCAGCTTTGTGATCGCATCGCCGTTTTGTCGGCAGGTAAGATTGAAGTATTCGGTAAGACGCACGCGGTCTTTACCAGGCCTCAGACCGTGACGGCAGCGGTCCTCACGGGGTGTAAGAATATTGCCGATGCGGAAAAAAGAGGATCTCATGATGTCTTCGTGCCGTCTTGGAATGTAGTGTTACATACGGAAGATGAGGTACAAGACGGGCTTTGCGCTGTCGGTGTCAGGGCTCACAGCTTTTCGTCACAGCGAAATGAAAATGAACAGCCTATTGTGGTAACGGAATGTGTGGAACAACCTTTTGAATGGGTAATTAAATTCCGTTATGCCAATCAGTGCGTTAATAGTGAAGATCTTTGGTGGAGATTTCCGAAGGAGCACTTTCCTTCTTCTATGCCCTCTCAATTGGGTGTTCGACGAGAAGATGTTTTACCCTTATACAAGTAAAAGAAAAGACCTGCTCACTGTAAGTGAGTGGGTCTTTTCATAATTATCCCCGTATTAATTCGTGCAGGGCACCGGAACGTTCTTGGTTAGCCATGGAAAAGCCGCCTTTTTCGACTGCATCGAAATCAAAAGGAGCGTCTTGAGGCTCGGCGGACTGTAATTTTTTTATTTTTCCGTACGGCTTTTTCAAGGAGAGTATGCCGTCTTTTCCCGTAAGAAGCCATAAAATCGGATATCCCTTAGGCGGTACGGGAAGCTTTTCTTCCCCCTTGCCGTCCGTGAAAAAAAGAAGAATATCCGGCTTGTGGGCATTACAATAGTCGATAACAGGGGCAAAAGCCGTGCCGCCTCGCTTCGGAAATCGCTCTTGCAGGTCCGTAAGGTCTTCGATGTGGTAGATACGGCGAATTTCGTTATCACATTCAATGATTGTCAGGTCATGGTCACAGGTCTTTACTATTTGAAGCACTTGCTCCATAGCTTGGCGGAATTCCGTATCCCCGATACTGCCGCTAATATCCAAGGCAATGGTAACGGCAGCTTTTTTATTACGCAATTCTCCACGAAGATCCAGACGTTCCGGTTGCCGACGATTGCGCCTCGTCGTTGTTTTCTTATAATTGGCCGTTACGGTGCGCACCACTTTTTTTAAGTATTCGTACCACGGCCTGTCACTGACGGCACGATCCAAGGCTGCCATGAGGGATGCCAAATAGGCATTGGGCTTGCTTTTTCTGGCTCCGTCGACAGCTTTTTTCGTAAATTCAATAAGTGTTTTTTCATCGACATCGTCGCTTTCTTCCCAAATGTCATGGCTGTGCTCAATGTTAAAGCGTTCAGAGAAGAAAGCTTCGCCGCTTTTCATGTCCGTAAAGGCATCCGTCTTAGGGCGTTTATTCAGGGCGCACTGAATCTCTTCAGCATAGTATTCGAGAGATTCGAATAAGGGCATCGAGAGGCCGTACTGTAAGTTGACGACCGCCAAGGTGACGGCATCGGACGGTAGGGGGGCCAAATAGGTATTGACGACAATATCCATGGCTAAATCCACGGCCAGAGGAGAGAAGTGTTTTTTCAGGTCTTTGGTCCGCAAGGGATGAAGAGAGAGAATATGAAGAACCTCGTGCTTAACGGCGCTTTCCATTTGTTCCGCAGTCAGCTGTAGAAACAGATAGGGATTAAAATAGAGGGTATAACGACCGTTTTTGAATGTCGTCCCCGTAGGACTGTCCAGTTGGAACCGCAAGTCCCTGTCGGCTTGGAAGAGAAAATAACCGAAAAAGTTATCCCTGTCATCAATAAGACGAAGGTTCAGAGCATCTAAAAGAGAAAAGAAGCGGTGCCTGAATTCGGGTGAAACGATAAAACCGGCTTTTTCATCGTTGAGCACATAGTTATCCCGCTGCTCGGCAAGGTCGTGGAAAAGGAGAATGGCCTCCTGATTAATGTCGACAGGTGTTTTGTTCATAGCTTATCTCCGGCGTCGGAAGGGGGCAAAATACATATCAATAAAATCGTCATTATATTGAGCGTATTTATAGATAGCCGGCATAGTATTACGGATATCTTTCATGACGGCAACCGCCAAATCGACAGGATAGGTTTGCAAGAAGGTAACAAAGCGGGATACGGCAAATTGGCCGTCAATTGTTTTTTCCTGTAAGGCCTTACTCAGACGATTCAAAATATTGCGAGCACTTATGTATAGTCGTGTATGAGTTTCCGCCGCTACCCGCTCTCTTATGTCATCAGACAGAGAAGGGCCGGTAAAGACGTCTTCGTATGTGATTAGGGGCGTGTAATCGCTTTCAATAAAATTTAAAAACTCTTCGGCAATGACTTTGCCTACATTGCCCCGAACGACATTATAAAAAACGGAGCGACGCACGTCCTGTTGATTTATATAGCGGCGGTAGAGAGCGGAAATACGCTCGTAGCTTCGCGGCGTAGCATCTATATCGTCTTCGTTTGTACGAACAAGGTATTCCGGATAGGTGGAAATAAATTGACAAACCTTGTCGTCAATATCGTTTTCGGCGGCCCAGGACAACCATTGATACGGGTCCGCTTCCATATAGAGCCAGACAAAACGATTTTCCTGAGCCGCATCCATATCGACGGCCTCGTACTCCTGCGAATCGGCAGGGTTCATGGCCGCTAAGATGGAGACACTCGAGTCCAGCTGATACCCGTTGATTTCTCTATTTAAAATAAGATTCATCAGTTCCTGCTGCACCGCATGCTCGGAACGGTTGATTTCATCGATAAAGAGCAAGACGGGTTCTTTTTTCTCCAAGTATCCGTCTATTTCGCGGAGTTTGTTATGGACTGCGTATACCGTCGTTTTCACGTGCGTCAATTTACCGTCTTTTGTTCGTTTTGTAAAATCATCGATAAGGGGCAGACCGCCGATTTCCCCTTCTTTTAACAAGTTGCCGTCAATATAGACCAGATGCGCCTTGAGACGCTCGGCCAACTCACGGGCCAACGCAGATTTGCCGATACCCGTTTTGCCGACGATAAGGGGCACTTGGCCGGCAGATGAAACGAGTTCGACACTTTCCAAGGTTTCCGTATAATTCATATGTACACCTCTTAACGGTTAGGTAAATTTTAATTTTTCATCAACTGTAATTCGCCGCGCTTTAGGACTGCCGTATTCATCAATCAGGGCAATGACGTCAATGGGCATGGTAGATACGGTACGACCGATACTGTGATTATTCAGTAAATCGCGAATATATTTTTCATCTACTTCTTCGCTGCCGATAACTTGGCGCAGAGCACCTTCTACGGCATCGACGGCAATGGCGAAATTGGGCGGCATATATTTTAAGATGAGGCTGTTAATCTTAAATAAGGCGATAAACTTTTCCGTTGTCAGATTTTTGATGAAGCGTAGAGCCTGTTCATCGTTTTTTACAGCCAAGGCTTCAGCAGAAAACACGGGATCGTCAATATACCGTAAAGCGGCATAACTTTGAGCGGCTGCCGCTTCTTGAATTTCTTGTGACGGATTATCAATGTACTTAACGGCGTCAAAGTTTTTTTTCACGGCTTCCAGCTGCAAAGCCTCATCCGGGTCACGTACATATTTAATGGCCCACCCCGAATAGGAAAGGGCCGTTGTAATGAGTTCTCGTGACGGATTGTGAATGTATTCCAGATTGGCCCAGCTTTTGCAAATTGCCTTTTTTGCCAAGTCGGCAGGAGGGTCGGACAAAAACTGTATAGCTCGTGCTTCATTTTCAATAGCCGCTTCCGCCACGTTAAGCGGCGGGTTTTTGATGTACTGAAGAACCATGCCGTTACGGCGAACGGCTTCAAGCATAATGTCTTCAGACGGATTTTCAATGTGTTCCAGCGTGTAAGGGTTACGCTTTACCATTTCCAAGTATTTTGCTTGATCCATGTGAGGACCCCCGATTATTTATAAACTATACTGACTGTGTATGTATTTGTATTATAGCACGCATAGGGCGGAATAACTATGGGGAGAAGAGTCTTTGAGCGTTGCAATACATAAACCTATGGGGTAGAATACCCGTAGGGATGGAATCGTTCTTCGGTGGGACAAAAAACGGCTCGCCACTATGCAATCTTGATTTCAGTCGGCAGTTATATTTCTAATATATAGAGAGTATAATTGACAAAGGCTCAACTATTGGACGAGCATATACGACAGATAAAGGTCATATAATTAGTGACAGGTATAGATGTATACTTGTAAAGGAGAAAATGGCATGATGAAGAAGACAAAGATTATCTGCACCTTGGGACCGAGTTCGGAAACACCGGAAAAACTCGAAGCTATGCTCAGGGCAGGTATGAATGTGGCGCGGTTTAATTTTTCTCACGGCTCTCATGAAGAGCACGGCAAACGGATTGAAGCCGTTCGAGCCGCCGCACGGAAGGTAGGAAAACCCGTTGCCCTGTTGCTGGATACAAAGGGGCCTGAAATTCGCTTGGGTCTGTTTAAAAAGGGAGCTATTGAAATGAAAGCGGGGCAGGAATTTATCTTAACGGCCCGTGATGTGGAAGGAACCGATAAAATAGTTTCCGTATCGTATAAAGGCTTGCCGCAGGAAGTAAAGGCCGGCGACCATATACTTTTGTCCGACGGCCTTGTCAACTTGGAAGTACAATCCGTTGTAGATGACGACATTGTAACGCAGGTTCTGAACAGCGGCAAAATGAGCGATCGTAAGCGGGTAGCCGTGCCGGGTATTCCCATTAAGTTACCGGCTTTATCGGAAACGGATATAAAGGACATTGAATTCGGTATTTCGCAAAATATGGATTGGATTGCCGCTTCGTTTATCCAAAGAGGCAGCGATGTCGTATCTATTCGTAAGGTTCTTGAAAAGCACGGCAGTTCTATAAAAATCATGTCGAAAGTAGAAAGTCGTACGGCTATTGACAATATTGACGATATTATTCGTATGAGTGACGGCGTCATGGTGGCTCGCGGCGACTTGGGGGTAGAGGTTCCGGCAGAAGAAGTTCCGGCTTTACAGAAGATGGTCATTCGTAAGTGCCAGCAGGCCGGGAAACCGGTCGTTACGGCAACGCAAATGCTGGAATCTATGATGAATAACCCTCGCCCGACTCGTGCCGAAACGAGTGATATTGCCAATGCCATTTTGGACGGCACGGACGGCATTATGCTCAGTGGCGAAACAGCAGGCGGCATGTATCCGGTAGAAGCGGTTGAAACGATGGCTCGTGTTGCCGTATATACGGAAAGTCAATTCGATCCCGTAACCCATCAGGATACGGGAAAAGATGTTCTATCGACGACAGAAGCCATCGGACGGGCGACGGTGCGCATTGCCGAGTCGTTGGGTGCGGCAGCGATTATCGCATCTACGGAAGGCGGCAATACAGCTCAGATGATATCCAAATATCGTCCCAAGAGTCCTATTATAGCCGTATCGCCTCATGAAAATATTGTACGCCGGTTACAGGTTAACTGGGGCGTACAAGCCATTATCGGAGAAGGCGGAGAAACG
>NZ_JAQCUN010000006.1:21074-27309 GCF_027685385.1 Megasphaera sp. AF13-6AC | reverse complement strand
GGTGAAACGGATTTGGCCTTTTTTCCTGTAGACGCACGCTTGGGCCGTACTCGTGAATGGGGTGTTTCAGCCTTTTTAAATCAAGTAAAAGTAGACTTATGCTTGATACCTATGCATTATTTCGGGTCCGTGTGGGACCCGTCGGCGGAATTTACTGAGAAGTACGGGAGTACGCCCTTGTGGATACCGCAGAAAGACGGAGACTGCCGTCAGTGGTAGGCACTTGTGGATAGGCAGGCATATGTGAGGAGGATATTATGGCAGAAGAGATACGTCGGCGACGCACGCATATTGCCGATTATATATTGATGGGGGCGGCACTTTGTTTTCTCATTTCATTTCCAATGGAAGATTTCTTTTGGGGTGGATTGCTTTCTCATTTGAGCGGAGCAGCTCTTATCGGCGGTCTTGCCGATTGGTATGCTGTTACGGCTTTGTTTCGTAAACCTTTGGGCATTTCCTTCAAGACGGCTCTGATTCCTCGCAGTAAGACGCGTATTGCTGAAACGGCCCGACATATGATTGTCAGCGAGATTTTGACGGTTTCTAATATGTATTCGGTGCTGAAAAATCATCCTGTATTGGAAGCCAGTTTAACTTATTTACACACAAAAGAAGGATTTCAGTCGGCTGAACGAGTTTTGGGACAAGTGTTGAACACCTTCTTGTATACCGTTGATTTACGGGCCATTGTCGAAGCATTTTCTCGCTATGGAGAAGGGGCTATTGAACGGATTCATATTGCACCCATGATGTCCAAGGCCGTTAAGGCCGGTCTTTCGGGTGAAGCGGGAGATGCTTTTGTGGATTTTGTTGTTCTCACGGGCGAACAGTTGACTGAAAGCAAGACTTTACATGCATATATCGGAGATATTTATAAAGAATCATTACATCAATATGAAAAACGGAACTTTGTCTATGCACTTGTTGTCAAAGCGGCACTGGCCAGTGATGTATTCAGTCCCGAGAACGTAGCTACGGTTTTGCAACGCAAGCTAAGAGAAAAATTGGCACAAGTGAAGGTAAAAGGTACGCCTGAGCGAGAATCGGTTGTAAGCTTTATTTGGAAGCAAGCCGATCGGTTGGAACACAATCAGGAATGGCAAGAACGTATTGAGGCATATAAGATTCGGTTTTACAGGCATTTAATTTCTCGACCGGATATGAAGGAAGCTTGGCAGCGTTATGTACTGGATGAAGATCGTCAGAGTCGGGTCTGCTATTCAGCTGCTTCATATGCTATTGAACGGTTGGAGTCGTGGAAATCAAGCCCTGACCAGGTAGATCAGTTAAATCGCTATATTCTGGCTTTAGCGGCAAGAGAGCTGAAGCGAGTGCAGGAATGGTTCGGTAAGACGGCGGAAGAAGAAATTCTCAAGTATGATACCGGTGTTTTGGCAAAGCAGTTAGAATCCGGTGTTTGGTATGATTTGCAGATGATACGTATTAACGGCTCTCTGGTAGGGGCTGCTTTGGGAACGCTTATTTATATCGGAATGTTCATTGCGAAGGGAGGCCAATAGTATGAATTATCGTCAACGGGCGGATTTGATTTTGGCCTTGTCTTTCATCTGCTTTTTCGGTGTTTTCTGGTATTGGTGTACCCATGAAGTGACACTTGGCATAAAGTTGGCTCTGTTTGTCTTTCAATCGGCTTTAATCGGCAGTATTGCCGACTGGTTTGCCGTTACGGCTTTATTTGAAAAGCCTCTCGGCTTTCCGTGGCACACGGAATTGGTGCATACACATCGCAATCAAATTATAGACGGCATGACACAAATTGTGTCGGAAAAGCTTTTACAGCCTCATATGTGGCGTGAAAAATTGTATAAAATCTCCTTTGTTGAAACTTTTAATAAGTGGTTGGATACGACTGAGGGTAGAGAACGGTTTCGTAACCTTCTGTATGAAGGAGCTAAACAGATTTATACATATACAGGAAAAGAAGATACGCAGGAAACGATTATCCGCCATATTCGCGACTATTTGAAACGGCAACCTTTATTAACTATTGTGCAGGATCGATTCATAGCTCTGTTAGAAGACGAGCAGAGTCACTTATTGGATGATGGAATCGGCTTATTAAAAGAAGGTGTCGCTACGGACGGATTCAGAAAAATTTTAGAACAATCGTTAAAGGAATGGCTGAACGAATCGAAGACGACACCTCATGTTATTGTTATGCTTAATCGCTTTACGGGTATGGTCGATATGAGCAAGATAGCCGCTGATGTACAAAGCGGCCTGTTGGCTTGGCTTACGAGTTGGGAAAAAGCGGACCCTGTTAAACGGCAGTGGTTATGCCGAAAACTGGAAATGCGCCTGTACTCCATGAACGGGCAGCTTACGTATACGGTACAGAGTTGGCAAGATAGATTTGTTGATTCTCTACCCATTGAAAAATGGTTTAAGGCCACCTATAAAACCAGCCAGAGCTATTTTGCCACAGGTCCTATAGGTAAGGAAAAGTTGCAGGATTTGTTGGAAAGTGAGTTTATGAATTATTTGGACTACTGCAATGAACATCCGGAAATCAAGCAATGGCTCGATGATCAGATTCGCCGCTGTGTTGAAGTGGTGCTCGAACACGAACACTCTCTTATCGGTGTCGCCGTACGTGAAGTATTGTCGGGGTTTGATAAGCGTAAATTCAACGAATTCTTGGAAAATAAAGTTGGTGAAGATTTGGCGTGGATTCGCATTAACGGGGCACTGGTAGGCTCAGTTATCGGCCTTCTGGTCTTCGGCTTTGTAGAAGGTCTTTATGCTCCTCACGTAGCTCCCTTTATCCGAGCGTTCTTCCTTTCATAAGAAAAAGCCATGGAAAAATCCATGGCTTTTCTGTTATTTAAGAGGACTGATCATATATTTAGCAGACTCTTTTATGAAATCATAAAAGAGTTGTTTTGCGAAGTAGTTGGAGGCATACATTTCTTCCGGATGAAATTGATAGGCTTGTAAATAAGGATAGTCTTGCAGCTCCAAAGCTTCTACCACATCGTCTTTGGCTCGGGCCGTTACGACCAGACCTTTGCCGACCTCTTTTACGGCTTGATGATGTAGCGAATTGACAGACCATTCCGTCTTTTTTAAAATGTCTTGTAATCGAGAGTGGGCTTCAATCATTATGGTATGTGCCGGAAGATCTCGATTTCCTTTTAAATTATGGGCAACGGATTCTTCGGGCATATAGGAGATATCTTGATACAAGGTACCGTCGTGGAAGACGTTCACAACTTGTAGGCCGCGGCAAATTGCCAGAATCGGCAGCTTTCTCTTTTCTGCCGATTCAAGGAGCAGAAAGTCAAAGCGATCACTTCCGGGATTTAGGGGCCCGCACTTAGGTAATACATCTTCACCGTAGCGGGGGGGATAGATATCTTGCCCACCTGATAAAAGCAGTCCGTCTAAATGAGATATCATATTTTCCACAGCTTCCGTATCATCCGTATACGGGAGGATAAAGGGTGTACCACCGGCATCGGTAACTGCGCGGATATAGGCATCGTTAACACCTGAACGAAGGGGAGCTGGGCGGGTGCCAAAACAATTGCCGCTAATTCCGATAAGGGGTCTTAACATATGAATCGCCTCGTTTCGATTAATTTACAGTGTCAGTGATTCTAGCATAGGCTCAGGCCGTGTGTCAATGTAATAAAGGGGGAAAAATCATGCAAACCTATACGGTTGTGAATGAGAATATAATTAAGGACTTGGTCGCTATTGTAGGGAATAAGTATGTGCTGACGGAAAAGGACAGACTTTTTTTATACGGTCAAGATGAGGGGGCGGAACGTAAAGCTTATAGATTGCCCGAAGCCGTGGTATTACCGGCCACGACAGAAGAGGTAGCCGCTGTGATACAACTGGCTGTCAAATACCATATAGCCGTCATTCCCCGCGGTGCCGGAACAGGTCTTGAAGGCGGGGCTGTGGCTAATGAGTATGGAGGCATTATATTGTCGACAGAACGCATGAATGCCGTTTTGGAAATTAATGACGAGTGCCTGTATGCACGTGTTGAAGCAGGGGTTATTACAGCAGATTTGCAGAGAATGGCCGCTGCAAAGGGACTTCTTTATGCCGGGGACCCCTGTAGCGGTGACATTTGCTTTATAGGCGGTAATGCGGCTACCAATGCCGGCGGCAATCGTGCCGTAAAGTACGGGACGACACGAGATCAGGTTTATGCCGTTAAAATGGTAACGCCTAAAGGGGAGATTGTCGAATTGGGCGGTCGCCTGAAAAAGTCCTCTACCGGATATGCTTTAGAAAAAGTTGTTATCGGAGCCGAAGGAACTTTGGGAATTATTACGGAAGTTACTGTCCGGCTGGTTCCCTTGCCCCCTGTAAGCGTCCATATACTGTCTGTTTTTTCATCGACACAGGAGGCGTTGTCACTGGTAACCGTCTTACCTAAAAATCGGATAGAGACAACTTGTCTGGAATTTATGGATAATGAATCGATACGTGCCGTAGAGCGTTTTACCGGAGAGCGACAAGTGGCGTCTGAAAAGGGTAATTATATGATCATTCAGGTAGATTGCCGCAATGAAGATGAGGCTGACGACATTTGTATGCAGGTTGATAAAATTTGTCGGACCTGCGGGGCTACAGAGGTTTTTATGGCTGATGCCGATAAAATTTGGAAAGCACGAAAGATTTTTTCCGAAGCCTCCGGGGCAGAAGGGCCTGTCGCTATGGAGGACTTTGTTGTTCCCCCGGATTGTATTGCAGAGCTTCTTCAGGAATTGCGGAATATCGGTGAACGTACGGAGTTGTGTTTTCGCGGCGTAAGTCATGCGGGAGACGGCAATATTCATTTGGATATTTTAAGAAACGGACTGACTGATGCAGAATGGGAACGACGTTTGGCAGAATACGAAAAAGAAGCCTATACCGCTGTTTATGCCAAAGGGGGCAAGATATCAGGAGAACACGGTATAGGAACTGTCAGAAAGGCCTTTATGGTAACGTATACGGACCCTGTGGAGCTTGAATTAATGAAGGCTCTGAAAAAGGCCTGGGATCCGGATTTAATTTTGAACCCCGGAAAAATTTTTGATATTGATAAATAAAAAAGGTAGCCCTTGCAGTATGACTGTGAGGGTTACCTTTTTTATTTAACGGGAACGCCTGTGCCGTCAAACTTCGGAATGAAGCGACTGTCGGCACTTTCTTCTTCCTGTACAAAGCCGTCTTCAATGGTCGTCGAAAACAAATATTGCTCTACTTGGCTGTATTCGGAAGCTGTCAAAGGATGAGCGATTTCCGGATATTCATGAGCCTTACCGTGCGGTATGTACTGGCGCATAAGGCTGAATAGGACCTGGCCTTCCGAAAAATTGTTTTCCACCCAATCTATGACTCGTTTGGAGTTTTCCGTGTTTCCCGGCAAAATAAGGTGCCGAATAATAACGCCGCGCGTCAACAATCCCCGGTCATCCGTCTCAAAGGGGCCGGTTTGTTCGTACATTTCTTTGATAGCTCTTGTAGCTACCCGGGGATAGTCGGAAGCGGCACCATAGCGAGTGGCTGCAGCCTCGTCCAGATACTTTAAGTCGGGTAGCCAAATTTGAATTTTGTCTTTTAAAAGACGTATGGTTTCAATCTTTTCATAACCGCCACAATTATAGATCACCGGAACCGACAAGTGGGTATCCAGACTTTCGGTTACGGCTCGTATGTAATGAGTCGGTGTGACCAGATTGATATTATGTGCTCCTTGAGAGATGAGATCGGTATAGATCTTTTTTAGGATTTCAGGGGTTACGGCAATGCCTGAATCTCGATGACTGATTTCCGCATTTTGACAAAAAACGCATTGTAAGTTACACCCGCCGAAAAAAACGGCACCAGATCCGTTTGTGCCGCTAATGCACGGTTCTTCCCAATGATGCAGTGCGGCTCTGGCCACAGTAGGTTGAAAGGCTTTACGGCAAAACCCTGTTTTCAGCGGCACGGCATTTGCGTAGAGGGAACGTGCCATATTACAATTTCGGGGGCAATCATTACAAATTAAGGTCTGAGAATCTTCCATAGTCTTACCTATCCTTGTTAGCTGGTTTTCATGTTTCTTCATAAAAGAAGAGGTCGACCTTAGTATAAGGTCGACCTCTTTCAGATGCAAGGTAGTCGTATAACAAATTAGTGTACTTCTACCGTTTCTTCATCAAAGTGTTTAGCAGCGGGATCGCTGTTTTCCATTTCCTTCAAACGTTTGAGTTCGATAGCT
>NZ_JAQCUN010000006.1:0-21064 GCF_027685385.1 Megasphaera sp. AF13-6AC | reverse complement strand
TCGATAGCTTCTACAGTTTCTGTAGTATCATAGTTTGCCGGAACTGTCTTAGCAAGGTAGATACATTTACGAATCGAAGCAATGCTGATGATGATAACGAAGACTGCCATGATTGCAGATACACTAAAGAGCAACCATTCACCCTTCGGTAAGTAGATTTCAAACATGTTCAGGAAGTCTGCGTAGAAGATAACAACCGTGAGGAATACCCAGGGGATAATTGTTACCCAGAGGTAGCGTGCCTTACCCATGCTGCAGATAACAACAGAAGATACGGCAAGGGTAATGATAGCCAGCAACTGGTTCGATACACCGAAGATAGGCCAAATGGTGGATAAGTTACCTTGAAGTACAATGTAGCCCCAAGCACCGGAGATGAGAGCGGATGCAATCAATGCACCGGGGAGCCAGTGGGGATCGGCAAACTTCGGAACTACGCGTCCAATGAGTTCTTGCAACATGTAACGACCGACACGCGTGCCGGCATCGAGGATTGTCATAATAAACAATGCTTCGAACATAATACAGAAATGATACCAGTAGTTCATGAGGTGATCAAGACCGGGAATACTGGAGAAGATAAATGCCATGCCGACTGCCAAGGAAACGGCACCGCCCGGACGATGAGCAACGTCTTCACCGACCATATGGCTGAGCTGAGGTAAATCTACTACAGGCATGTTGAGTGCCGCAAAGTGTTCAGCTGTCGAGTTGATAGCAAAATAGTCGTTAGGAATTAAGCTTGTTGCTGCGATTAAGGCCATCATGCCGACAAAACATTCCGTAAGCATAGCACCGTAGCCGACAGGCAAGATGGAACGTTCGTTCATGAGCATCTTCGGTGTCGTACCTGTGCTGATCATGCAGTGGAATCCGGAAATAGCACCGCAAGCGATGGTAATAAAGATGTAGGGAATAACAGGACCCGTAATAACAGGGCCGCCACCGGAAACAAACTGTGTTACAGCCGGCATTTGGATGGTCGGCATAACGATGATAATACCGAGAGCCAAAGCACCGATAGTACCGATTTTCATGTACGTGGACAAATAGTCACGCGGAGCCAACAACAACCAAACGGGCATTGCGGCAGCGATAAAGCCGTAGACAATGAGTGATACGCCAATGCCGTGAGCACTGATTGTAAAGAGCGGTGCCAAAGTGGGGCTGGCAGCTACAGACGGGCCGAGGACAACGGCGAGTAAGGTAAGGACGACACCGATAACCGTACCTTCACGGATTTTACCGGGACGTAAATAATGCATGTAAATACCGATAAATACAGCGATAGGAATCGTCATACCGATAGTAAACGTACCCCAAGGGCTGTCATGCAACGCGTTAACGATAACAACGGCCATACCTGCCATAGCCAGGATGTTAAGGAAGAGTACGGCGAGAGACGTTACCAAACCGATACTGCCGCCCATTTGGTGTTTAGCAATTTCGGCAATGGATTTACCGTCATAACGCATAGATGCAAAAAGAATAACCATGTCATGAACACTACCGGCTAAAACGCCGCCGATAAGAATCCACAATGCGCCGGGTAAGTACCCGAACTGAGCAGCAATGACAGGACCGACCAAAGGACCGGCACCGGCAATGGCTGCGAAGTGATGACCGAAAACAACGTATTTGTTTGTCGGTACGTAGTCATGACCGTCTTCAAAACGGAATGCAGGAGTTACTTTATATTGGTTTACTGCAAGCACTTTAGTTGCAATGAATGCACCGTAGAAACGGTATGCCAATACAAAGACTAATGCTGAAATAATGACTAGAAACAAGCCGTTCATATTAAGTGAACCTCCTTCTGAAAATACATATATATGTTACATTAACTATATATATCAGCTATATTATATACTACCGCCCTAAAAAGACAAGTGAAAGATAGTACAAAAGGCGGCCAAAAGAGGCAATGTCACATTAAATATACCATATATTGTATATAGTAATAAGAACAGGGGCGAAATTAACGATAGTGATTTGATATAATTATATATTCCCAATGCATACGTAAGTGGATTTGTGGGGATTTCGCATAAATGGTGTACAAAAAAGGTGTGGTTTGTGCTATAATACCCCCAACGGCCAGTCTATTATTACGGCCAGTTTATTATTATTGTATTGAAGGAGATTGTAATATGATAACGCAAGTAAACAGTACAAACTATAAAGAAGTTGTAGAAAACTCAAACGTTCCCGTGTTATTGGATTTCAGTGCTGAATGGTGCCCCCATTGCCAAGTTCTTTTGCCGGTCCTGAACGGCTTGTCCGAAAAATTAGCAGGCAAGGTGACATTTGTAACGATTGATACGGATGAAAGCCCCGAGTTGGCCCAAGCAAGAAGCATTGAATATATCCCGGCACTTTTCGTTTATAATCAGGGTAAATACAGCGACATGCTGATTGCTCCTAAAACGGAAGGCGAAGTAGAAGACTTTTTGAAGAAAAACGGCGCTTTATAGGACGATGGAAGTACAACATAAAAGAGGGTCTGCAGTTTAAAATTGCAGGCCCTCTTTGCTTGGGTGTATTTTAAAAGTTATCGCTTTTAAAATACCTTAGGGCTCCGAAAGAAAAGTGGGTTTAGAAGAAGACTGATTATGGTATAATATGCCGTAATACTAAGGAGGAGATGGGATGGAAAGGCTTATAGAAGAATTACGGGCTCGTATTGTCGCCCCGCAACGAAGCTTTGAAGTGCGGGTTCAAGATGAGTTGAAATACGGAGATATAAATAATCACGACTTAATCCGGACGGCATCGCGCCTGGCCGGAATTTTCGGCTCTGTAAAGCCACAACCTTTGCAAAAAGGATTGGTTATTTTTGCCGCCGACCATGCTGTAAACGGAGCGGAAAATAAGACGAAAGGGGCGGATAGCCATACAGAAGCAGAACGGATTGCAACCGCGAAGGATGAGTTGAACAAGGCGGCTTATAAGGCGGGAGTCGGGGTTCTTTTATTGGATATGGGGTTACAAAAACCCTTGACTGAATCTCCGGGTGTTCAGTCACTGCGAGTAGCGGCAGGGAGTCGTTATTTTGCACAAGGGACGGCGATGACGAGACAGGCGACGGAAGATGCCTTGATGATCGGTGTAGATATTGCACAACGTTTGGCAGATGAAGGCTATACGGCACTGGGCGTGGGGAATGTAGGCGAACGCTGGCCCTTGACGGCTTTGGCCGTAACAGCTGTATTTTTCCGAAACCGACTTGTGACGGAACCGGAATCAACGAAACAGCGTGAAGCGGCTGAGAGATTTTTATCTCTTATAGATGAAACCGGTGTCGTAGCAGATCGACCGATTCAACTGCTGGAGCGAATTGGATCTCCCGATTTGGCGGCTATGACCGGATTTATCCTTTCGGCAGCAGAACGAAAAATACCCGTTGTTTTGGACAATGCATTGACTGTTGCGGCCTTTTTAATAGGAGAGGCTATTTGTGAAGGTGTGCGTGATTATGTGTTTACATCCGTAGCCTATGATGAGCCTGTACAGGTTATGCAGTTTAAAGGAGCCGGATTACAGGCACCGCTTGCGGGCAAGGGACTGTGTGATCGAGGAATGGGGAGTGTAGCCGGTTTGTCGTACTTGGAAAGTGCCGTAACAATTTTGCATGAACAGGGCTGTAAGCAATAATAACAATCATTCGACAATCCTTGCGGATGACGGTATAAAGTGGCTGAGACGGCGGTATTACTGGACTTTGCCGCCGTTTTTTCATATAATAAATTAGATATGTATATTTAGGGAGGGCCTTATGGTGGATAGAGCGTTTTTTGATGAACTCATCGGTCATGAACAACTGAAAAAACGCTGGATTCACCTTATCGAGGAAGGTCGAGTACCACACGCTTCTATTTTTTCCGGCCCTGCAGGGACGGGTAAAACCGTGGCGGCAGTGGCCCTTGCGTCAGCTCTTGTAGGACGAAAAGTATTGCAACACATTGATTTTTCAGCACCTGACAGTATGATCCATGATGGGGAAGATGTATTTTATATAGGGCCTGAAAAATCTATGCTGAAAACCGCTCAGTTTCGGGATTTGCAGGAAATTATTTCTTTGCGGGGCAGTGCACAGGATATACGTGTTTTTATTATCGACCATGTAGAAACCATGAATGCCGAATTTGCCAATCGTATGTTGAAGACCCTGGAAGAGCCGGCAGAGGGTATCGTGTTTATTTTGATTACAGATAAACCCGCGGCCTTATTGCCTACAGTTGTGTCGCGTTGCGTCATGTTTAGGTTCGATTCGGTAGGAACGGATGAACTTACGGCAGCTTTGAAGACTCGCTATAAAGGGGATGAGGGACTTTGTGAAGAAGCGGCTTTCTACAGCGGCGGTAATGTTAAGGCGGCATTGGACTATTTGCATGCACGGTCATCTCTTGCGCCCGAGCGGGCATTTTATTTTTTGAAGACTGTTAAAGAAAGCCCCGTGCCTTTTGCCGAATGGTCTGCGTATTCGGTGTCATTTCATGAATCCGAGTCTGTAGAGGTCATGCAATTTATATTGCGTATTTTACGGGATCTCTTGTTGTTGAGAGTCGGTGTTTCCATAGAAAAAATACAGTTAAAACGCTATGCCACGGAGTTGTCGGCAATTGTATTACAATGGCCGGAGGATGAAATACAGCAGGGTATCAAGGCTGTAGAAGAGGGGCTTGAAGGCGTTTCCAGATATGTGAATATACATTTGATTTGGGATTATATTTGTCTCACATTTCTCCAAGGAAGGGGATTGTATTAGTTGATTGTAGTCGGTATTCGTTTTAAACCGGCCGGGAAGGTCTATTACTTTGACCCTGCCGGCATAGACCTGGATATACAAGACGGAGTTATAGTTGAAACCGCCAGGGGCACAGAGTTCGGTACGGTAGTTATAGAGCCGCGTGAAGTAGAAGAGTCGGAGGTTGTGCAACCTTTAAAACCCATCGTTCGGCGTGCTACTACCAAGGATTTGCAGCAGGCGTCGAAGAATAAGGAACGGGAAAAAAGGGCGTTCGGGATTTGTCTTGAAAAAATTGAGAAGCACAAGTTGCCTATGAAATTAATTGATGTGGATTATACTTTTGATATGGGCAAAATCATTTTTTTCTTTACGGCTGACGGCCGCATCGATTTTCGGGAGCTTGTGCGTGATTTGGCTTCCGTATTTCGTACTCGGATCGAGTTGCGACAAATCGGTTTGCGTGACGAGGCAAAGATGATCGGCGGTATGGGATACTGTGGTCGGCCGTTGTGCTGTGCCGCTTTCCTGGGAGATTTCAAACCGGTGTCCATTCGCATGGCCAAGAGCCAAGGTATGTCTTTAAACCCCACCAAGATTTCCGGTATTTGCGGTCGACTTATGTGTTGCCTACGGTATGAAAATTCGTTGTACACATCGGGAGAATTGCAATGTCAGTCCTGTCATAAGTGCGGTGAGCAGCAAAAGCCTCCGACAGTCGGTAAGAGAGTCATTACCGATGAAGGCTTGGGTACGGTCTTACGAGTTCATGTTAAGACCCATACTGTACGTGTTCAGCTTGAATCGGGACAGACTGTGAATGTAGCATGGAATGATGTGGCGGAACCGGAAAATGACGATTAAGCTGAAGGAAAACGAACGTCTTGATGACCTTGTTTTAGACGGCATGAAGCTGATTCAGAGAAATGATGAATTTTGTTTTTCTCTGGATACCGTGTTATTAGCCCATTTCGGAGATATCGTTAAAGGCGCCGCTCTTGATTTGGGAACCGGAACAGCGGCTATTCCGCTTATCCTGTCGGCTCGCGGAGCTACGGAGATTACGGCCATTGAGCTTAATCCCGTTATGGCGGATATTGCGGCACGCAATGTGGTGTTGAACGGAAAAGAGAGCTGTATTGTTGTTCGCAGAGGCGACTATCGCCGTATAGAGGAGCTTTTTCCGGCAGGTAGCTTCTCCGTAGTTTATGCCAATCCACCGTATCGTGAATTATTCCGCGGTGCCGCCAGTGATAAAATCGGGGTAAGGAGAGCCAGACATGAAGAAACGGCAACGCTGAATGATGTGATGAAGGCGGCAGCATATGCGTTGAAGTTTCACGGTCGATTTCGTATGGTACATACGGCAGAGCGTCTGGCGGAGATCCTGTCAGCCATGAAAGAAGCGGCTATAGAACCGAAGGTCCTACGGCTTGTTTACGGCCATGAGGATAAGGATGCCAAGTGTTTTTTGGTAGAGGGAGTTCGCGGCGGAAAGCCGGGTATGATTGTACAAAGCCCCTTGGTGGCACATAATCGAGATGGAACTTATACAAAAACCGTTTTGCACTTTTACGGAAAGGGTTAACCATTATGGCGGAAGTATTTCAAAAAGGAACTTTATATTTGTGTGCTACGCCTATCGGTAATTTGGAAGATATTACATACCGGACGGTGCGTTGTCTGAACGAGGCCGATGTAGTTGCAGCTGAAGATACACGTCATACGAAGCTTCTCTTTTCGGCTTATCATATAGAAACTCCCTTATTCAGTTATCACGAACACAATAAGGCGGACAAGGGTCCCGTATTGATTGAGCGATTAAAAAAGGGGGAGATGGTGGCCCTTGTCAGTGATGCAGGCATGCCCGGTATTTGCGACCCCGGGAGTGACTTGGTACGAGAAGCGTTGGCGGAAAATATTCCTGTAGTACCTTTGCCGGGGGCTAATGCGGGATTGACCGGTTTGATTGCGTCGGGTCTCGATACGACCTTGTTTACCTTTGTCGGCTTTTTGCCGAAGACGAAACGGCACCGCAGGCCGGTGTTGGAAGGGCTTAAAGGGTATGGCGGGACCTTGATTTTTTACGAGGCGCCGCATCGCATTGAAGGTGTTTTGGCTGAAATAGAGGAAGTCCTCGGCGACCGGCCTGCCGTCTTATGCCGTGAACTTACTAAAAAGTACGAAGAATATATTCGCGGATCCTTGAGTTGTGTGCGACAACGGTTACAGGGGCAAGGGTGTCGCGGTGAATTTGTTGTTCTAATCGGTGCCGATACGAAGGAAATGGGTGAACTTCGTGCCGACCTTGATTATGAAAGTGTACTTCGGCAACTTTTGGCCGAGGGTACAGATAAAAAGGATGCCATTCGGATTACTGCCGAGAGGTGTCGTGTTCCGAAACGAGTGGTGTATAAAGCGGCCTTACGTTTATAAGCGTACTATTGCCGTTTCGAACAGACTGTCGGCTCATTTGCCGTCAACAGGAGGGATTTATTCATGTCGAATAAAGAAAAGAAAACTTATTATATTACTACACCTATTTATTATCCCAGCGCAAAACTTCATATCGGCCATACGTATTGCACGACAATTGCCGATTCCTTGGCCAGATTTCATCGTTTGCGCGGTGACGATACTCTTTTTATAACCGGATCGGATGAGCACGGTCAAAAAATTCAACGGGCTGCCGAAGCACAGGGAATGAAGCCCATCGAGTATGTAGACGGCATTGTAGCCTTGTTTAAGGATTTGTGGAAGCGTCTGAATATATCTAATGATGTTTTTATCAGAACAACAGAGCCGCGCCATGAACGAGTGGTTCAAGACTTGATGCAACGTTCCTTCGATAACGGTGATATTTATAAGTCTGAATACGAAGGCTGGTATTGTACACCTGATGAAACCTTCTGGCCGGAAAATAAGTTGCCCGACGGTAAGCACGTCTGCCCCGATTGCGGCCGCCCGTTGGAATTGGTAAAAGAGGAAAGCTATTTCCTGCGCCTTAATAAATATGCCGACAGATGGCTTAAATTCATTGAAGAGAACCCTGATTTCATTCAGCCTGAATCGCGTCGCAACGAAATGATTGCTTTCGTTAAGAGCGGATTGGAAGATCTCAGTATTTCGCGTACATCCTTTGATTGGGGTATTAAGGTACCTTGGGATCCGAAGCATGTTGTTTATGTCTGGTTTGATGCTTTGGCTAATTACCTGACAGCGGCCGGGTATTTGGAAGACCCGGAAAACTTTGATAAATTTTGGCCGGCATCCTTGCATTTAGTGGGCAAAGAAATCGTGCGATTCCATACGATTATTTGGCCCATTATGCTCATGAGTTGCGGACTTCCTTTGCCGAAGAAAGTATTCGGGCACGGCTGGCTTATTGTAGACGGCACGAAGATGAGTAAATCATTGGGGAATGTTGTCGATCCCGTCCCCTTGATTGAACGGTACGGGGCGGATGCATTGCGCTACTATTTGCTGAAAGAAGTTCGGTTGGGACAGGACGGGAATTTCTCCTTGCCTACTTTTATTAATCGTATAAACGCTGACTTAGCCAATGATTTGGGTAACTTATTGCAACGTACCTTGGCTATGGTCGAAAAATATGAAGACGGAGTCGTTGCCGGTCCGACGGATAAAGAAGCGGTCGATGACGAATTGGCGGCGTTGGCGGTCGAAACGGTTCGCAAGTTCGAAGCCGAAATGGACGATATGAAAATTGATGACGCTTTAAATGATATTTGGGGTCTTATCAGACGAAGCAATAAGTATATTGATGAAACCGTGCCGTGGGTTTTGGCTAAAGATGCCGACTGCGTAGGACGATTGCGTACAGTTTTATACAACTTAATGGAATCGTTACGGATTATTTCCGTTCTTGTCAGTCCTGTTATTCCTGCCAGTGCGGAAAACATGTGGACGCAACTCGGCTTGAAGAATTTTAAAGAGGTTAAGCTTTCAGATGTGGCTGTATGGGGAGGCTACCCGGTAGGCACACATACAGCTAAAGGAGAAGCTCTTTTCCCGCGTTATGACTTGGCGGAAGAAGTGGCGGAAGCTCCCGTTGATGAAAAGGCGGCTGTCGATGTAGTACCTGCAGCCAAAGAACCGCTTAAGCCCGAAATCGATATCGATACATTCGGAAAAACGGATTTGCGCGTCGGTATTGTTTTGGCTTGTGAAAAGGTGCCTAAGACATCAAAATTGTTGAAGTTGCAAATTGATTTGGGCACAGAACAGCGGCAAATTGTCAGCGGCATTGCCAAGTATTACAAACCGGAAGATATGGTAGGTAAACATGTCATCGTCGTTACGAACTTAAAGCCGGCTACTCTTTGCGGAGTTGAATCTTACGGTATGCTATTGGCCGCTTCAGACGGCAACGATAATTTACAAATTATCTTTGCCGACTCCATGGCGGCAGGAAGTCGAGTACGCTAATGCTCTTTGATACACATTGCCACATTAACGATGAAGCCTATAAAGATGATCGTGCGGAAATGATGGCACGGGCATTTGAAGCCGGGGTAGGTTGTATGGTTTGCCCCGGCACGGGCGTGGACACATCGGCTTCGGCGATTGAATTAGCCCGCGTTTATGATGAGGTTTACGCAGCTGTAGGATATCATCCTGAAGAGGCTGCGGCTGCGACGGACGAAGGGTTTGCGCAGATGAGGTCATGGCTTTGTCAGGAACCCAAGGTGGTGGCTATCGGCGAGGTCGGCTTGGATTACCATTGGCCCGAACCGTCTCGACAGATACAACAGAATGTTTTCATTGAACAGGTCAAGATGGCAGCGGAACTGGATATTCCTTTAATTATTCATGACCGGGAGGCACACGGTGATACGGTAGATATTTTACGTAAGTACGGAAAGGGTTGTCGCGGTGTTTTTCACTGCTATTCCGGTAGCTATGAAATGGCTAAAGAATTGATAAACATGGGTTTCTATCTCGGTTTCGGCGGTACGACGGTATTTCCTAAATCGTTAAAATTAAAGGATATTGTTGCACGCCTGCCGGAAGACCGAATTCTGATAGAAACGGATTGTCCGTATTTGACGCCGCCGCCGTATCGGGGTAAACGTAATGAACCGGCTTATGTCCGTTTTGTAGCTGATGAAATTGCCGTGTTGAGGGGAACGGACAGTGCACATATCCGAAAGATGACGTGGGAGAACGGGAAGCGGCTTTTCGGACTTTTGTAGAGGGAAGGTATGAAAAAGAAAGATGTAAAAATTACAATCATCGATTCCCTCGGCCACAAAGGGTGTCATAGAGGGCATCGTGTAGGGGATACGTTCAGCTATGATAAGGACCGGGGACGTATTTGTCCTATGGCCATGCATGTCGCCTTTCCGTATATAGATATTTTGAGGTACGGAGGAGCCATACCGGATCAACCGGAAGGAACAGCTGTATTTTGTTGTCCCGATGTGGACGTTATTCACGTGTTTAAATTAGAACTTGAATCGAATAAATAATAAATTGACGGCGGAGGCTGAGTTCCTCCGCCGTATTATATTTGTAAAACACAATACGTAAAAATGTAATAAATACTTGCAAAAAAGTAATAGTAGGGCGTAAAATGAACGTACAGAGACGTGAGACATAAAGCGAAAATCTTTGGTAAAAGAAGGCGGTTTTATGTTGGATTTCAGGATGTACACGTTTTTGAGCGTCTGTCGTCACATGAACTTTACGCATGCGGCGTCAGAGCTCCATCTTACCCAACCGGCGGTGACGCAACAGATTCACTGGCTTGAACGCTACTACCGAACTAAACTTTTTTCGTATAACGGGAAAAAGTTGCGCCTTACCGGTGCGGGAAGATTACTCCGTATGGCGGCAAAAAACGTATATCATGACGATACGGTTGTGAAGCGGCAGATTGAGCAATTCCGAACGCATAGTCGCAGTTTGTTGCTCGGCGTGACGCCGACTGTTTCGGAGCATGATATAGGGGGTAAGCTTATCGAGTTTTTGCACCGATCCGGGAAAAAAGGAATTTCAGTTCGTATAGATACGACGGAAGAACTGACAAAGGCCCTGGAAGTGGGTTTTCTGGATTTTGCCGTTGTCGACGGGCCGGTGGAGGGGGACGGAATCGACAGCATGGCTTTCCATACGGAAAGACTGATTTTATGTTGCGGTAAAAGTTATGATATAGATAAAAGTATCGACTTGGAAGAGTTAAAAAGACATAAGCTCTTACTTTGCGGCAGTCACCTGGGGTCGCGACGGTTATTTGAGCAGTGCCTGGAGGAGCAACGGCTTACGTTGGAATCGTCTTTTAGGTATATTGATTTAGGGACCGATGAGATTGTAAAGCGATTTGCTTACGGAAACTGCGGAGTTGCCGTTGTTTATGAAGGAGTCGTCCATGAGGACTTGCGGGCCCGGCGGTTACGACGCATCCGGGTTGTGGGGATTACCGGTAAGGATTCATTCTCTTTGGTTTGGAAGGAGTCGCGTATGAGTCGAGAAGAAATTATGCGTATATATCAGGGGTATTCGGACTGCGTATGTTGATGAAGTTTGTAAAACAGGAAAACCGCTGTACGGGGGAAATCCGTATAGCGGTTTCTTTATGTGTAAGTCTAGTCAGAGTTTTTGTAAAACTCTTTGAAGAATTCAACCCACATGCGAGTGGGATGAGAGAGAAAGCCCTTGCTTTTCCAAACCATGGCCAAGGTCCACGTAATTTGGGGATCTATAAGGGGAACGGTTACCAGACGAGTCGGGTCCAGTCTTTTACAGATTGATTCGGGCAGCAAGGCAATACCCATTTGAGTATGTACCATTTCGCCCATAAAGTCCCAGTGACTGGTTTGCCCGACAATGTTCGGACGCGCCGATATTTTTTGATAAAATGAACGAACATAAGAATAAAGAGAGAAGCTTTCAGGATAGTAAATCAGCGGTTCGTCTTTAATTTCCTGTAAGGTAATTCCCTTTTTCTTAGCCAGCGGATGATCGGGCCAGAGTACGACACGTAAATATTCCTGATCGAAAATAAAGAAGTCGTAGGGAGTATCCGCATTAATCGGCAAGGCTACGAAGCCCGCCTGAATGAGGCCGTTATCAATAGAGGAAATAACATCGTGTGAGCCGACTTCAGCCAGTTCCACCTTGATGTCCGGGAATTTTTCGGAAAAATGGTGGATAAACGGAGAAATAAAAGTAGAGCCGATCATAGGCGGTACCCCGATGGAAACAGTTCCGGAATTGAATTGGTGAGGTGATCCCAGCTCGTCGCTGATTTGTGCCAACTGCTCGATTACCGATTCCACTTTGGGAAGGAGATAGGCGCCGATTTCCGTTAACTCCACGTGCTTTCCCGTTCGGTTAAACAGCTGTACTTGCCAGTAGTTTTCCAGGGCCTTGATGCCTTTACTGATAGAAGGCTGGCTGATGTGGAGAGAATGAGATGCTTTGGTAAAGCTTTTTTTGTGAGCTACTTCAATAAAGTAGGTTAATTGGAACAAATCCATGGACGAATGCCTCGTTTCTAAAATGTTACATTTATACCTAATTTCTTAAAATATTATGCTTATACATAGTACCATATTTCATAAGAGAATAGAACAAGAAAATGGCTTTGTCTATATTTATTTTGAACAAAATTGTATAATGTTATAACCGACGGGAAAGGGGGAAGTTTTGTGGTCAGACGATGGATTATGCACGTCGATATGGATGCTTTCTATGCGTCCGTAGAACAACGGGATAATCCCGAACTTCGCGGTCGTCCCGTCATTGTAGGCGGTACAAGTGATCGCGGTGTTGTTGCCACGGCTTCCTATGAAGCACGAGCTTACGGTGTTCATTCCGCACTGGGCACAAAGAAGGCCAGACAATTATGTCCCGACGGGATCTTTTTGCCTCCGCGGATTGCCTATTACCGTACTATTTCCCGTCAAATCAGGAAGATATTCGAAGGGTATTCACCGTATATAGAGCCGCTTTCTTTAGATGAAGCATTTTTAGATATATCGGGGTTGTATGGATATTATAAGGATGTTTTGGAAGTCGGGCGGGCTGTAAAGAAGGACATTAAAGAACAGACCGGTCTTGTTGCATCGGCCGGTATCGGACCGAATAAATTTCTGGCTAAGCTTGCATCCGATTTGGACAAACCCGACGGATTGGTCTGTATTCCTTATGGAAAAGAAGAGGAATTGTTAGCACCTTTACCTATTCGTAAGATTTGGGGTGTCGGCAAGGTAACAGAAAATCGCCTTTTGGCTGCCGGGTACGATACAATAGGCAGTATTGCGGCTGCCTCTCCCGATAAGTTGCGCCCTCTTGTAGGTAATCAGGCTGAGCGGCTTTATGAATTGGCTCACGGAAGAGATTACAGACGAGTTGAAACGGCTCAGCAGGTGAAATCGATAGGTAATGAACAAACATATGAAAATGACTTGGTCTTACAGGAAGATGTGGATCGGCAGTTACGTCTCTTGGCTGAAGAAGTAGCACATCGCTTGCGTAAACACGGGTTGATGGGGCGTACAATAACTTTGAAAATACGGTATAATGATTTTACGACAGAGACGAGGTCGGAGTCGTCTGAATCTATAGGTCTTTATACAGAAGAACAGCTTTATTTTTCCGCACGAAAGTTATATGCTAAGAAGATAAGAAAGGGTTCTGTACGGTTACTGGGGATTACGGTCAGTAAATTGCAGACCGCCATTATCCAGGACTCTCTCTTTGCGAAAGACCCGACAACCCAAAAACGGTTAGCTGATGAAAAGGTAACGACGGCTATCGATAAATTACAGGAACGATTCGGAAAACGTGCTGTTATGAAAGGTTTTTTGTGGGAAGCGGAAAGTAGTGTCAAAGAAGTGAAAGAAAAGGAGTAATGATATATGGCAATGTTTAAAGTGGCGGCACATACCGGTGCCGATAACCAGGGCTGGATCGGGTATGATGAAGAAACGAAGGAAATAACGGTCTGTCTTCAAGATGAGGCTTTAAAAAAAGCGGCTTATGAATATTTATCTACGCCGAAAGTACTGAAACGGTTCACCGGGCTTACAGAATTTGAAGAAATATCAGGCATGCCGAATGATAGTTTAGATATGTTCAAACTTGCATTGGGTAAAATTTGGGAGGCGACAACCGTATATATTGACTGGAGTCGTCCGGTTGAGTAGAACTTATACACAGGTTATGCACATTGTTGAGAAAATTATGTGCATAACTTTTTTTGTGCCTAAAACAAGCTGTTTTTAGGCCGTGTACATTGGTAACACTTTAAATAAAATGTGGATAAATCTAAAATGATAAGGATATGAAATAAAAATATCATCATATAAATAGCATAAATAAGCCGTTTTATTTCACTTCCTTTTATTTGAGGTAATGTGTATAAATTTCTTTGCAATGGGGATGGTTGGTGTGAATGCGCAGTAATAACTGAAAAGAAAATCAACCTTTGCGCTTAAAACTAAGATGTAAACAGGCACGGATCCCCGTATTATCCACAGAAAGGGCAGATAGATCATACTGTGAATCGAACATGTATTTTATTGACAAGTAAGGGCGATTCCTGTATGATTTCAATCAAATAAAATAATCATCCAGAGCAGCCGAGGGACTGGCCCGTTGAAGCTGCGGCAACCTTCCGACAGGAAAGGTGCCAACTCCAGCGTTACTTGAGGGTGACGACAGATGATATGGCCTGTAATGAATGCGTCATCTGTCAAGATGACGTTTTTTATATGCCGTTGGAAGGAAGGAGTCGGAGGACATGAATGACAGCCGTATTAAGCATAAATCGGTTACAGTCAAAGACGTGCTGATTTTGGGGTTTGCTTTTTTTGCTACATATTTTGGCGCGGGGAATCTTATTTTTCCGCCACAACTGGGGTTTGTCAGCGGGTCCTCTTACGGGCCGGCATTGGCAGGACTGACGTTGTCGGGAATTTTATTACCTATTTTTGCCCTTCTTATTATTTCCCGATATGGTGATGTACGCCGTATTACGGAGAGGGTCGGCCCTTATACCTATAATATTTTGCTTACCTTATTGATGATTGTTTGTATTTTCGTATCTATTCCCCGGACGTGTGCTACGGCTATTCAGTTAGGAATACAGGGAAACTTTTCTAATATTCCTTTTATTCCCGGAGTCGTTCTTTATTTCTTACTTTCTTATTGGATTACGTCGGATGAAACGAGTGTACTTGATAAGGTAGGCAAATTCTTGACTCCTTTGTTAGCCTTGATTCTAATGGTTATCGGAGTGTTAGGAGTAGTAGCCCCCATTGGAACTCCCGCAGAGCCGACCGTAACCAACTCCTTTACCAATGCTTTTTTGGGCGGTTATAATACGGGAGATGTTTTGGTCAGTTTTATTATGGCGTCTTTGTTTATACAGTCCGTTGAGAACAAAGGGTATGTTGAAAGTCGGGAACGTAATCGCATGATGTTTTATTGCGGTGCCGTATCGGTTATTTTGTTATTTATTATTTACGGCAGCCTCTTGTTTATGGGGGCTTGTGTAAGTGCCGATGTATCGGCGGATACGGGCCGTGCAGAGCTTTTAGTTTTGGTTATTAAGCGTGTCGGCGGGGCTGTTATGTTGCCCATGGGTGTAGCCGTTATCCTTGCGTGTTTAACGACTGCTGTCGGACAGATTGCGGCTGTTGCCGATTTCTTCCGTACGGCGTCAAATAATCGTGTGAGCTATAAGGCCGTTGCTATTACGACCTGTATACTTTCGGCATTGACGGCTCTTCTCGGCGTGGACGGTATTGTCGAATATATCGGTTGGATTTTCGGTGTCAGTTATCCGCCGGTTTTGGCACTTATGGTATTGGGAACGTTCGCCTCTTTTATTTCTTATAATGAAGCTTATAAAGGAGCTATTTATGCTGTTACAGCCTATGCACTTGTAGAAGCGTTACCCGGACTTAGTGGTCTGGAAGCAGCAAAATCCATCGTTTCCGCCATGCCTTTGTCGGCAGTCGGATTTGGTTGGGTTACTCCGTTTGTAGTCGGTCTTATTGTCGGAAGTGTTGTAGGTCATATGAGACGACAGAATGTATAAATGCATGCATAAAAAAGAAGGTTTCTCTTATGTTGAACTGCACCCCAAAAATTGGACACAATTTTTGGAGGTGCAGTTTTTTATGTCAAAATATTCAAAAGAAGTAAAAGAAAAGGCTATTTATCTTTCTGAAAAAGGATGGAATTCTTTTAGCATTGCTAAAGAACTTGGGATTCCAGAAAGTACTGTAAATGGGTGGTTACTTAAATTTAAGATTAATCATAATATAAATAGAAAAATGGTTAAACGGGTATTTTCAGCAGACTTCAAACGTAAAGTTATTGAAACCAGATGGAAAAATAAGTTATCCTTTAAGGAAGTAGCAGAACATTTTAATTTAGATAATCCTAGCCTAATCGCATCATGGCAAAAAAGATACTTAGATGAAGGAATCTCAGGATTACAACCTAAACCTAAAGGTAGACTATCTATGAAACCGAAAAAACTAATACCACCCACAAAAGATCAAAGTATTAAATCAGACAAAGAACGGATAAAAGAACTAGAAGCTGAAATCGCTCGGTTGAAGTATGAAATGTCTTTTTACGATGACTTTATGAAAGAAATGCGTGAAATTGCTAAACCCAATAGAGCTGTAAAAAAAAAGCACAAACAATTGCCATCGAAAGATTAAGAAAAATATATCCCCTTCAGTTTATGCTCGAGTACTTTGGCATTAGTCGTAGTACATATTATGCACGCTTAGCTAGCATAAAAAAGGGAGACAAATATGCAGAGGAACGAGAAGCTATTCGCACACTTGTGGCGATGAATAAAGGACGTTATGGGTATCGCCGAATTACAATAGCATTGCATAAATTAGGCATTCATATAAATCATAAAGTCGTAATGCGTATTATGAAGGAGGAAAACTTAACATGTAAAGTTCGCCTAAAGAAATACCGCTCATATAGAGGTAGTGAAGGAAAAATCGCTCCCAATATGATTAAGCGAAACTTTACCGCAACAAAGCCTGATCAAAAATGGACCACAGACATTACTGAATTCCACTTGTTTGGGCGTAAAGTCTATTTATCACCAATCTTAGATATGTATAATGGTGAAATTGTATCTTATGAAATATCAGAACGACCTGTATTAACACAGGTGTTATCTATGCTGGATAAAGCCTTTAAGAATAGACCCAATAGCAAAGGCTGCATCTTACATTCAGATCAAGGATGGCAGTACCAGCATAGTACTTATCAAGAAATATTAAAAAATCACGCTATTATTCAAAGTATGTCCCGTAAAGGAAATTGTTTGGATAATAGCGTGATGGAAAACTTCTTTGGCTTGTTGAAGTCAGAGTTATTATATTTAGAAAAGTTTGCTTCCTATGAAGATTTTATCAGCAAATTAAAGGATTATATTCATTATTACAATACAAAACGCATTAAGCTCAAATTAAAAGGAATGAGTCCGGTAGAATACCGAACTCATTCCCAAAAAGTAGCTTAATTATATCTGTCCAAGAAAATGGGTGCAGATCATGTAAAGAGAAACCTTCTTTTTAGTTTCTAATTATTCGTTGTAGCCGCGAGGTATTCAGCCGTATCGGACAAGTAATTAACCGCGTACGATTCAATATCACCCTTATCCACATGGGCGGCAAATTGCGGATCAATAGGCAACTTGGCTACGTGAGGAATTTCGTACTTTTTAGCGGCTTCGTCTACATGGCTCTTGCCGAAGATTGAATGTCTCTTATGACAGTCGGGACATTCAAAATAGCTCATGTTTTCTACGATACCGAGTACGGGGACCTTCATGAGATCCGACATGCGCAAAGCTTTTTCGACAATCATGGAAACCAGCTCCTGCGGTGATGTAACAACAATGATTCCGTCGATAGGCAAGGATTGGAAGACTGTTAAGGGTACATCACCGGTTCCGGGAGGCATGTCGACAAACATGTAATCAATATCTCCCCACAAGACATCCGTCCAAAACTGTTTAACCGCTCCACCGATAACGGGGCCTCGCCAAACAACCGGATCGGCAGCATTGTCGAGAAGTACATTCATGGACATAACCTTAATACCCGTTGAAGTTGTTACAGGAATAATGCCGCTTTCATCCCCTGAAGCACGTTCATTCAAACCGAAGGCCTGGGGGATAGAAGGGCCTGTAATATCAGCATCAAGAATCGCAGTTTTATACCCGTGTTTTTGCATTTGCACGGCTAAGAGAGAGGTTACTAAAGATTTGCCTACACCACCCTTGCCGCTGACAACAGCGATGACGTGTTTTACGTGCGTTCCTTCGTGCGGTTCTGCCAAAAGGCTTTGAGGAGCCTTCCGATCGGAACAGTTGCTGGCACAGCCGGAGCAACTGCTTTTTGTACAATTTTCGCTCATTTATATCAATCTCCTTTAGGTATATTACGGGAACTTTGCAGCCTTAGCGGCTACGTATTGCTAAGGGGGGAAATAATAGTATCCCTCTTATGAGCAGCCCTTATTCATTGAAGGATAACTTATGCAAACTTTCGACGGACAGATGTATAAAACCCGTGTTGTAGTCTTGCACCATACGGCATGGCTCATTCTTCTTGTGTCGAGATGGGGTAACATCCGTGAGAGAAGCGTCATGATAACCATGCGGTCGGGATATAAAAGCTATTCTATCGTTCTCATTATAGGAAGGCGAATAACATATGTCAATTATTCGGTATTTTCGTATAAACTGTTTTTAAGAACGATTTTTCGTCATCATAATATGGAGAACTTCCTTGTCGGCAACTTGCATACCCTTAGTCGCGAAAGCCCCTATATTTCGTATTGATTCGTCGGCGGTGTTGCTGACAAGGCCTTCGGCTCCACCGACACGAATTCCTTTACGAGCCAGAAAAACGGCTCTATAGGCAGCGTCGACAGCCGTGGCGATTTTCAAGGAGCAACCGTCTCCGGCACCGTCACAAACCATACCGATGTGTTCACCGGTCATATTGGAGATGACGGCTTCCAGCATTTCGTATGAACCGTCGAAGAGAAGGGTCATACCGGCTGCAGATCCCATGGCAGCCGTTGCTGTTGCACAAAGACCGGAAAGTTTAGGGTAAAAAGCGTGAATATAAATCGCCGTAATATGTGAGAGTGCTAAGGCACGTATGTGGTCTTCACGGGATGACTTGAGATAGCGAGCTGTCACATTAACCGGGACGGTTGCTGTAATGCCCTGGTCGCCAGAGCCGGCATTCGTCATTGCCGGAAACGGAGCTCCACCCATACGGGCATCGGAAGCAGCTGTAGTTTCCATAATCAGGCGATCGTGGAAGTTTTCGGGTATCATTCCGTTTTGCAAATCATCAAGCATGGATTTGCCCAGAGAGAGACCGTAATGATGGCGTAGACCTTCAGCTGACAAGGCATCATTAACGCGACCGGCTTCGGCCATGAACTCAATATCGGCTAAGGGAACGGTTTTTGCGAATTCATATAAAAGTTTTAGATTTAGTGTTTCCATAAAAGGCAGATCGGGGTTGGTAGGAGATGCTGATTCGTCATCTTTATGGAAAATAACCTTTTCATCCGTTTCAATGCGGACAATGTTTGTATGTCGCCCTTGGATAATGACGCGAACCCAGTGTGCATCCGCGGTAAGACAGACTTCGACATAAAGCGGCAGACCGGTGTCGGCTACTTGGACGGAAACTCTTTTTTTAGCAATTAATTCCTTTGCTTTTTCCACATCGGCGTCCGTCAGCCTACGAAGAACATCCAGACCACCCTCGGGATCGCCGCCCGTAACGCCTACAGCTACGGCAATATCCATGCCGGGAAGTCCCGTGCCGGGCACCTTGACGGCCATGCCGTTTTTCATGAGATTGGGTGATACGAAAGCGGCTATTTCGGTCGGTTCCTTTGCTTTTTCCACATCGGCGTCCGTCAGCCTACGAAGAACATCCAGACCACCCTCGGGATCGCCGCCCGTAACGCCTACAGCTACGGCAATATCCATGCCGGGAAGTCCCGTGCCGGGCACCTTGACGGCCATGCCGTTTTTCATGAGATTGGGTGATACGAAAGCGGCTATTTCGGTCGGTTCCTTTGCTTTTTCCACATCGGCGTCCGTCAGCCTACGAAGAACATCCAGACCACCCTCGGGATCGCCGCCCGTAACGCCTACAGCTACGGCAATATCCATGCCGGGAAGTCCCGTGCCGGGCACCTTGACGGCCATGCCGTTTTTCATGAGATTGGGTGATACGAAAGCGGCTATTTCGGTCGGTTCCGACTCTAAGTATTTGCGAGCCGTAGCCGCAGCGTAGGCTAAAGCAATAGGCTCTGTACAGCCTGTGGCATAGACGACCTCTTTTTTCAAAACTTCAATGATACGTGCGTATAAAGTGTTTTCAGACATAGGTAAGTCCCCTTTTTTTTGAATAGTTACCAGACAGCTACGTCCCCGTCCGTACGAGGATCCGTAGCACCGGCAAGTATGCCGTCTTTGTTCCGCCAAATAATCTGGCCTCGGCCGAATACGGCTATATCAGAGTTTACAGTAACGCAATGTCCCTTTTCTCGTAAGGCGGCAATGAGGCGGGGATCAAAGTCGGGCTCAACTTCTATGTTCTTGTCGCCTGTCCATTGCCAACGAGGCTTGTTCAAAGCCGCTTGCGGATCCAGGTGCTCGTCTACCGTATCAATAACTAACTGCAGTTGTCCTTGCGGTTGCATAAAGGCACCCATGATGCCGAAGGGACCGATGGGTATACCGTCTTTACTTAAGAAGGAAGGAATAATCGTATGGTATGATTTTTTACGCGGTCCTATGGCATTAGGAGACGTCGAGTCGGCACTGAAATTTCGTCCTCGATTGTTAAGAGCTATGCCCGTTTCGGGAATGACAATGCCCGAACCGAAGCCGTCATAGTTACTTTGGATGAGGGATACGGAGTTCCCGTCTTTATCGGCCGTGCAGGCATATACCGTACCGCCGTCGCTTACGTCGGCACAGTCCGGCAAATGAGCTGTAGCGGAAATGCGTCGTTGTCGATTCAGTCTGCTTTCTTCAGAGAGAAAGTCGTTTGTTGATATTTTCATGTAGGTCGGATCGGCAATTGTTTTCTTACCGTCCGTTAGAGATGCTTTTAAAGCCTCTATTTGTATGTGAAGTTTTTCAACAGGGTCGGTAGTAGGCGGCGTGAGATTATTTAATATATCCAGTGCGGCACTTACAACAATACCTTGACCGTTAGGCGGCAATTCCCAAATGTCGTAATCTTTATATGCCATTTTTACGGG
>NZ_JAQCUN010000059.1:0-7860 GCF_027685385.1 Megasphaera sp. AF13-6AC | reverse complement strand
ATGAAACTAGAGTAGCTCTTATCGGTATTATTGTCAGCGACGGCGGGGCAGCGGAAAAAATCAATGCCGTTTTTCACGATTACAGAGAATATATTATCGGGCGTATGGGATTACCTTATAAAGAACGAGGGATATCCATTATCAGTATTACTATGGATGCCCCCCAGTCTGTAATCAGCGCCGTTGCCGGTAAACTGGGCATGATAAAGCACGTAAGTTCAAAAACTATTTATGCAAGGTTACCGGAATAGGGGTAGGCTTATGTTAAAAATTGCAATTTACGGTAAGGGCGGTATCGGCAAATCAACTGTAACATCCAACTTGGCGGCAGCCTTTGCCTGTTTAGGTAAAAAGGTTATTCAAATCGGTTGTGATCCGAAGGCCGATTCGACACTGAATCTTTTGGGCGGCCATTTGTTAAAGCCCGTTATGAACTATATGAGTGAGAAGGATGCAGAGCCGGAATCGATTGAAGACATTTCCGAGACCGGCTTCGGCGGGGTTTTGTGCATTGAAACAGGCGGTCCTACGCCCGGGTTGGGGTGTGCCGGTCGCGGTATTGTAGCTACTTTTGCGCTTTTGGAAGATTTGGGTCTCTTTGATATATATAAGCCCGACGTCGTCTTGTACGACGTTTTGGGCGATGTCGTTTGCGGCGGATTTGCGGCACCTATTCGTGAGGGCTATGCTAAAGACGTTATTATCGTTACATCGGGTGAAAAGATGTCACTTTATGCTGCCGATAATATTTGCAGGGCTGTACAGAATTTTGAGGATCGCAGTTATGCTCGTATGAGAGGTATTATTTTTAATCGTCGGAATATTCCCGGTGAAGAGGATAAGGTTAAGGCTTTTGCAAGCGAACGGGGCTTGTCGATTATCGGCGATATTCCGCGCAATGATGATATTTCTCGCTTTGAGGAAGAAGGTTGTACCGTTGTTGAAGGTGACAGGACCCTGCCTATCAGCCGTAATTTCTTATCCATAGCTGAAGCCTTGATAGGAGAAAAAGTATGATGCAGAAAGCGGCTTTTTACAAAACCGTGGCCGAGTTAGCGGCGGCAGGACCGGAGCGGGTTCCTGCCGAACTTATTTCGACAGAGCATGTAATCTACAATTCGCCGGCATCTTTGTCCTTTAATTCGCCCGGGGCGGAAGGATTCGGAGTAAAAAGAGCGGGTCTGGCTATTCCCGGTTCGATTATGCTTCTCGTAGGGCCGGGGTGTTGCGGTCGGAATACAACGATTTTAAGTGAAATGAGCGGCTATAGTGACCGTTTTTTCTTCTATACAATGGACGAAACGGATATTATTACGAGTCGTCATTTGCAGAAGATTCCCCGGGCCATTAGAGAAATTTGCGAGAGTTCGGAAAAAGCACCGTCAGTTGTCATGGTCTGTATGACCTGCGTTGATGCTCTCTTAGGAACGGATATGGAGCGCGTCTGTCGAAAGGCGGCAGATGAAGTAGGGATTCCTGTCGTTCCTTGCTATATGTATGCCTTAACCAGAGAAGGTCGGAAACCGCCGATGGTAGCCGTACGGCAAGCTGTTTATTCGCTCTTAAAGTCACGAAAACGACGCGGTGATGCTGTAAACCTTCTCGGGTATTTTTCGCCATTACAGGATGACTGCGAGCTATATGACCTGTTAAAGCAAGCCGGAGTGAAGCATATTCGGGAGATTTCTCGTTGCGGCGATTTTGATGAATACCTTGCCATGAGTGAAGCCAACTTTAATCTTGTTCTTCACGCTGAATCACGGTTGGCGGCACAGGATATGGAAGAACGTTTACAAATACCGAGTATAGAATTGACCCGCATGTATGATACGGAGAAAATACATAAGCAGTACGGCATTTTTTCTAAGGTTATAGGGGCATCTCTTGATGACAGACCGTATAAGGAAGAGGCGGAAGCAGCTGTCGAAGAATTTCTTAAAAAGTACGGCTCGATACGAGTAGCCATAGGAGAAATGATGAACGGGGATGCCTTTGATATGGCCGCCGCTTTGAGTAAGTACGGATTGGATATACGGGAGCTTTACGGAACCGTAACAGCGGAGTCCTTTGTGCGTTTGCGCCAACTGGCGGAGACGAACGGGAGTATTAAGGTTTACTCCAACCTGTCTCCGACTATGCTTTACTATGAAGACGATGAGACTGTTGGCCTGACAATCGGAAAGGATGCGGCGTATTATCATCCGAAGGCGGCTCATGTTTTTTGGAATCGGGAGATTCAACCCTTCGGACATAGAGGTGTGACAACCCTGTTTCGTGAAATGATAAAAGCCATGGAGGGCCATAGAATATGAAGGGTTTGTGGAAATACATATCTCCCTTTGCACCCGATCAATCCGGTGCGGGGGCGGTCTTATACGGGATGGGAGGAATCATTGTTGTCTGTGATGCCGGTGGTTGTGCCGGCAATATTTGCGGGTTTGATGAACCGCGTTGGTTTTCACAAAGAAGTGCCGTGTTCAGTGCCGGTTTGCGTGATATGGATGCTATTTTGGGTCGAGACAACCGATTGGTGGATAAATTGGCGGCTGTGGCCGGGGAAATAGATGCGGACTTTGCCGCTATTATAGGGACTCCGGTGCCGGCCGTTATTGCCACGGATTATAGAGGTCTACGCAGATTGGCGGAAAAGCGTATTCAAAAACCGATTATAACCATAGAAACGACGGGAACGGAATATTACGACAAAGGAGAAGCCTTGGCCTATAAAGAGCTTTTAAAGACTTTTGCCAAAGAAACGGGAAAAAGGAAGGATAAAAGTGTCGGTATTTTCGGAGCTACTCCTTTGGACTGCGTATTTCCTCAAGATAGGGAACGCATTAAAGAGCAACTTTTGCATAAAGGCTGGGATGAGGTTCATATTTATGGAGAAGACGGCTTGGAGCCTTTGCAAAGAGCCTGTGAAAATACTCTAAACCTGGTTTTATCGCCGTCAGGGCTCGAAGCGGCGGTTTATGCTTGTAAAAAGTTCGGTACTCCTTATGAATGTATATACCCTTTGCAGGGCCACGAGACTAAGGTGCTTGACGATTGGAAGGGTAAACGTGTTCTAGTCGTACATCAACAGGTGGCGGCCAGACAATTAGCAGACGAATTGGCTGAAAGAGGTGCGGACGTAATGACGGCTACCTGGTTTTCGGTACCGCATGAACTGATGAAGGAAAAGGATGTGCATTTGGCGGAAGAAGACGATTTTTTACGTCTAATAGAAGAAAATTCCTTCCAGGTCATCTTTGCCGATATCTTTTTAAAGCGGGCAACCGGAAAGTTTAAAGGCCTCTTTGTTGATTTTCCGCACTTTGCCGTATCGGGGAGGACTTCGTTGTGAAGGCTTTGAGAATTCGTATTTTCGGCATTGTACAGGGCGTGGGATTCAGACCTTTTGTCAGTCGTTTGGCAAAACGTTGCGGTATTGTAGGAACCGTGAGTAATCGCGGCTCCTATGTGGAAGTTATCATGGCCGTGCCGGCAAAAGAAGAGCACTTTTTCTTACAGGCTTTGCGAGATGAAGCTCCGCCGCGTTCTCAAATTATGGGTATGGAAACGGATTATATAGACAAGGCCGATTTGTTAAGCGGCTTTTCCATCATTGAGAGCACCCCTGATAAGGGACATATTTTTGTATCGCCCGATATCGGCATTTGTGATGAATGTAAAAGGGAGCTCTTCGATCCGTCGAACCGTCGCTATTTGCATCCCTTTATTAACTGTACGGCTTGCGGACCGCGACTGACCGTTATGAAGTCTATGCCCTATGATAGGGAACGAACGTGTATGAATAACTTTCCCCTGTGTTCGTCTTGTGAAAAAGAATATACGGACCCGACTTCGCGTCGTTATGATGCCCAACCCGTATGTTGTAACGAATGCGGCCCGCAAGTATATGTGGTCGGCACGGAAATTTACGGACATCGGGCGATTAGGGCGGCACGGGAAGCAATCCGTCAAGGGAAGATCATTGCGGTCAAGGGTATCGGAGGATTTCATCTTTGTTGCGACGGTACGAATGAGGCGGTCGTCAGTCGACTGAGACACCTTAAAACGCGCCCGGTTAAACCTTTTGCCGTTATGGCGGCTGACCTTGAGACGGCGAAGCGGGAGTGTATAGTCACCCACACCGGCGAAGAATTACTGATGGGTTATGAAAGGCCGATTGTTCTCATGAAACGACGGATCGGGGGTAAGGCGGCCGCTTCCGTGTCACCGGATAATCCGTATATAGGGGTTATGCTTCCGTATGCCCCCTTACAGCTTCTCCTGTTTTCTTATAATGACGGCTTACATATGCCTGATTTATTAGTTATGACCAGTGCCAATCGAAGCGGCATGCCTATTTGTCGGACTGATGAAGAAGTCCGTACGGACTTACCGGGCTTATGCGACCTCATCTTGTCTCATGATAGGGATATTTTATTACGTGTAGACGATTCGGTTGTTACGCTCTTTGAAGAGGAGCCGTATATGATTCGGCGCTCACGCGGCTATGCTCCTTTACCGATTTATGTGAATGGCGATTTTCACGGTACCGTACTTTCGGCCGGTGGGGAATTAAAGAATACGGTTTGCTTGGCTAAGGATAATCTTTTTTATCTTTCACCTCATATCGGGGATGTAGGTTGTGTGCGGACGGAAACGGCACAACATGAATGTGCCGTGCGGTTGCGGGACTTATTGGAGATTACTCCGCAATGCGGTGCTGCGGATATGCATCCGGCCTATGAGTCGTCGCAGTTGGTTAAACAGGCCCGAATCCCTGTCATTTCCGTACAGCATCATTATGCACATATTCTATCTTGTATGGCGGAAAACGGCTGCTCTGATGAAGTTATCGGCATAGCTTTGGACGGGACCGGGTACGGTACGGACGGAACGATTTGGGGTGGCGAATTATTACAAGTCTCGTATGACGGATTTACACGCGTGGGCTCTGTCAGTCCCTTTCTTCATGCCGGCGGTGATGCAGCTGTGCGAGACGGATGGCGATCAGCATTATCGTTTATGTATGCACTGTACGGTAAAGATGCCGTTCGTCGTCTGGCGAGCGACCTCTCGTTGTGTACTCCGCAAGAGGCTGCAGCGCAGCTGTTTATGCTGACTCAAGGTGTCAATACCTGTGTTTCCACATCAGTCGGTCGTTTCTTTGACGGTGTGAGTGCCTTATTGGGAGTGTGTCGGGCTTCAACTTTTGAAGGTGAAGGTGCTATGACGCTCCAATTTGCGGCGGAAGCCTATGAACAAGGTAAGGCGGGTGAAGAGGCTCCCTTGAATCTTTTCGTTGAAAAAAGAGACGGACGACTCATATTGGATCTGTTGGACTTGGTAAAACAAGTGACAGAACTATTTAATAAGGGGGCAAGTGTTAATTATTGTGCTTACTTATTTCATAAAGGAACGGCAGGTCTTTTGTGTAAAGGGGCTGAGGCTGTTCGCAAACAAACAGGACTTTCAAAAGTATGTCTGAGTGGCGGTGTTTTTCAAAATACCCTGCTTTTACGATTAAGTCGAGCCTATTTGGAAACGGCAGGATTTACAGTATATACGCACCGTCTCGTACCGACGAATGACGGCGGAATTGCTTTGGGACAGGCCTTGGCAGCTATGATTAAGTTACAAAAGGAGAAAGAACATGTGTGTAGGATTGGCGGCGAAAGTCGTGAAGGTGAAGGGGAATATAGCACTGGTCGACGCGTCGGGAGCCCGGCGACAAGTATCGGCGGAACTCATTGAAAATCTTGATCCGGGCGACTATGTTATGGTTCACGCCGGGACGGCTATTGCTAAAATCAGCTCCGATGACATTGAAGAAACAACGGAATTGCTGGAGGATTTATAATGGCGGATTTGGAAGGAGCCAAACGGCTCGTTATGTCATATAAGGGGCCGAAGATTCGTATTATGGAGGTATGCGGAACGCATACGCACGAAATCTTCAGGCTGGGTATACGGAAATTACTCTCCCCTCATATGGAGCTGGTCTCCGGCCCCGGTTGTCCCGTATGCGTAACCCCCGTAGCTTTTATTGACGAAGCCTTGTGGTTGGCCCAAAAAAGAGGGGTTACGGTCTGTACCTTCGGAGACTTATTGCGAGTTCCCGGGTCAAGCGAGACGTTGAGCGAGGCTCGGGCTCGGGGTGCCGATGTACGAGTCGTTTATTCACCTTATGATGCCTATGAGTATGCGGCGGCGAACAAGGATAAGGAAGTCGCCTTTCTGGCTGTCGGCTTTGAAACGACGACACCCGGGGCTTGTATTGCCGTAGCAGCGGCGGCATCGGAGGGGCTGACGAATTTTTCTCTATTGACGGCTAATAAAACGATGCCTCAAGCATATGAAGCTATGCGCGGAAGTTGTGACGCCTTTTTGTACCCCGGACACGTCCATGCTGTCAGCGGGACCGCCGTTTGCGAAGACTTGGCTCGGCGCGGCACGTCGGGGGTAGTTGCCGGTTTTACGGCTGCCGAGTTGATTACGGCCTTGGCTTTTATAGTCAAGAAAACGCAAGAAGGCAGACCTTACTTTGTTAATTGCTATCCCCGCATTGTGCGACCGGAAGGGAGCCCTAACGGACGTGCCGTTGTAGAGAGGGTTATGGAACCTTGTGATTCGCAATGGAGAGGCCTCGGTATTATTGCACAATCGGGCATGAAATTAAAAAAGTCTTTTATCGACTTTGACAGTCGTATAAAATATTCGATGCCTCATATTGCAGGCAAGGAAAACTCGGCTTGCCGTTGTGGCGACGTGTTGCAAGGCAAGTGTATACCTACCGAGTGTCCCGTATTCGGTAAAGGGTGTACACCTGAACATCCCGTAGGAGCGTGTATGGTGTCGGGAGAAGGCACTTGTGCCGCCTTTTACAGGTACGGAGGTATATAAATGAGCGAAACAATTACAATGGCCCACGGCTCGGGCGGTGCGAAGACGTCCGAGTTGATTGAGCGTATTTTTAAAAAATATTTGGGGAATCCTCTGTTTACTGCCGATGATGCGGCCGTATTACCGTCTAATACGAATAGATTGGCTGTCTCGACGGACGGATTTATCGTGTCACCGCCGGACTTTCCCGGCGGAAATATCGGTAAGTTGAGCATTTGCGGTACTGTTAACGACTTGGCTTGCATGGGTGCCGTGCCGAAGTACCTTACGTGCGCCTTTGTTATTGAAGAAGGATTACCCTTTGATGACTTGGAACGATATGTGGCGGCCATGGCGATAACGGCAGCTGAGGCAGGCGTTCATATTGTAGCCGGTGATACTAAAGTTGCCGGAAGGGGCCAGGTAGATAAACTCTTCATAACGACAACAGGGATCGGTGAGATTCGTGACGGTCTTTGTCTGTCCGGGGCAGCAGCACAACCGGGCGATAAAATCATTGTAAGCGGCGATATAGGTCGTCATGGTTGTGCTATTTTATTGGCTCGGGATACGTTCGGTATAGAGGCTGATGTAACCAGTGATTGCGCTCCCTTGAACCGGACTGTAGCCGCCGTTTTGGCACAAACGGAAAACGTCCATGTTATACGCGACTCTACGCGTGGGGGTGTCGGCACCGTGTTATATGAGATTGCGGCGCAAAGCGGTACGGGTATGCATTTGACGGTACAGGACATACCTGTCCGACCGGCCGTTAAGGGGGTTTGCGGCATGCTGGGCTTGGAACCTTTATATCTCGCTTGTGAAGGCCGGTTGGTTTTTATCGTACCGGCGGAAGTGGCGGAACAGGTCGTAGCGGTGTTACATACCCTACCGTATTCTGCTGACGCCGCGATTATCGGGGACGTTACAGATAGACGCGTCGGTACGGTGACCATGACGACGGAGATAGGAACGGAAACGATATTG
>NZ_JAQCUN010000058.1:0-7888 GCF_027685385.1 Megasphaera sp. AF13-6AC | reverse complement strand
ATTTTATCATGGGATTGAAAAGTTTATGGAACAAAGTAGTTAACAACGTAGGCGGGTTCAATGACGACGATTACGAAAATGATGACGACTATGTAGATGAAGAAGATGAAGTGGAAGAAGCACAGCCGGCTCGTCGTACCGTCGCAGCGCCTCGCCGTTCTTCCTTAGGCAGTGCCCAGTCCGATCGGCCGATGAAGATGATGATTGTCGAACCGGAAACTTTTGATGACTCTCAAAATATTGCCGATTATTTACGTGAACGCAAGCCGGTTGTCATTAATTTCGAGAATACGGCGGCAGATGTTTCCAAACGGGTTGTTGATTTCATTAGCGGTGCAACCTATGCATTGGACGGGAATATCCAAAAAGTCGGCAAGGATATCTTCCTGTGTGTGCCCAGCAATGTAGCTGTCGACCATGGTAAACGTGATTACGGTGATTTCACGGCGCAACTTACGTCGTGGCAAACGGGCGGAGAAGAAACACAACAACCGCCTCGCGTATAAACGGAGTTTTGGGTGAAAAACAGAGATAATATTATTCGCTATTACAAGGGAACGGATAACGGCGAGTTTGCCGCCCGCCTAATCGACTTGGCGGACAGCACCAATAAGGGGCGACCTTATGCAGTTAGCGAATTCGCTTCGCCCGGTGCTGTACAAATCGGGGAGACGGTCAAGGCTCATGCCACAGGCTTGGAACTTCGTATCAACGGCGGTTATGAAGGTGCGGAGCGAGTAAAGCTGGCCTTTGTGCGTCAAGACTATGACGGTCCTGTGGACTTCGGTATTACGGCTTGCCGCCTGACATGGGATGTACGGTATCGACTGTTGGGACACCGCGACGTATTGGGCTCTTTAACGGGTCTCGGTATTGATCGGAGTCGTTTCGGCGATATTATTATGCATGAAGATGGGGCCGTTATTTTAGCTGACTCGACCTTGTATGATTATTTGCGGCAAAACCTGGAAAAAATAGCCATGGTGACCGTAACGGTAACGGAGATTCCTTTATCTGATATACCGCCTCGAAAAGAGAAGGTCAAGGAAGTAAAGACCACTGTAGCTTCTCTGCGATTGGATGCTATTGTCTCGTCCGGTTTCGGTATATCGCGTACAAAAGCGGCTGAGGCTATTAAAGGCGAGCGCGTACAGGTCAATTGGCAGCCTGCTAAGGGACCGGCACAGGAAGTCGGTGCCGGAACGGTTATTTCTTTACGCGGCAAAGGGCGTATGGAAGTGGCGGAGATTACAGGAACGTCAAGAAAGGGACGCACAGGCGTATTGCTTAAACGGTTTATATAAAGAAACGGATCAGAGGAGGAATTGTACTATGCTGACACCTATGGATATTCATAATAAAGAGTTTAAAAAGGGCTTTCGCGGATATGCTGAAGAAGACGTAGATAATTTTATGGAAACTCTTGCAACAGATTATGAAAAAGTTTATCGTGAATACAGCGAACTGAAGGAACGATGCGAATCGTTGCAGGATAAGTTGACTCAATATGAAAAAATGGAAGCGACGATGAACAGCACTTTGATGTTGGCCCAGGAAACGGCGGAAAATGTCAAGGTACAGGCTCGTAAAGAGGCAGAGCTCATTTTACAGGAAGCGGAAAACAAGAAAAAGCAAATGGTAGACGAAACGTCTATTAACATGCAGGCGACGCAGCAGGAAGTAGACAGCCTGAAAGCTCAGATGAATGCTTTCCGTGCTAAATGTAGAGCTATCTTGACAAGCCAGTTGCGCCTTTTGGACGATATGGTTATTGACGGCTCTTCTGAAGAGGGTGTTGCGGAAACGCCGGAAACCGTGGAATCGGAAGAAAATTAAGCTTTGAATGACATGATATGCTCTCTATGTGACTGTATTGAATGCAGTTGCCGGAGAGTATATTTTTTATCTCACAGGAGACAAAAATGAAAAAAGCCATTATGATGACCCTATTGGCAGTAGGAGCGATTACTTCGTCAGTATGGGCTTATAATCCGTATGCTCCCAATCCGTTTGATGATGTCGAGAAAAAATCGCAAGCCTATATATATGTTAAAGAACTGACAGAGGCAGGATTGACCGGAGTCGGACGGGATAGAGTAAGTCCGACTTACCCTCTTACCCATTACGAAATGATAAAAATGGTGGAGACGGCCCTTACAAATAAGGATAAGGCGACGCCTGAGCAGGTTGAGAAAATAGATGCATTAAGCAAAGAGTTTGGTGACGAACTATCGGCTGATGTGAGAACTTCACATGGAGACAAAAGCGAAGGAAAGCCTTTCGAGTGGAAGTCGGCGGAAAAGAATTATGAATAAGCCCGAACTGATAGCCGTTGATTTGGACGATACATTGTTGCGTGATGACGGGACCATATCGGAACGGACGCTGAATGACCTGAGGCACTTGGCAAAAGAGAATATTGTTACCGTTATTGCTACAGGCAGAATGTATGCTACGGCCAAACCTTATGCGGATTTGCTTGCACTTCCCGACATACCGTTGATCTTATTTTCAGGAGCCTTGATTCAGAAAATATCCGGTGAAAAATTGTATGAAAAAACCTTGTCTCCCGAGCTTACGGCACAGATTAATAAGGCGGCCTTTAGACACGGATGGACGGCACAGACCTATATTGATGACACTTTATATGTCAGAGAAAAAAACTCGTTCGTAGAATCCTATGAACGTCATACGGGTATATGCGCTGTAGAAACGGGAACTATTGATAAAATTCCTCGACAAGGGGCTGACAAGATACTCATACACGGACGAGCCGATGAGTTGCCGGCTGTAAAAGCGTACTTGAGTAAGGTGACCGGGCAGGAAGCGGAACTGTTGTTTTCACGCCCTGAATATTTGGAAATTATGGCTGCGGGAACCTCTAAGGGAAGAGCTCTGGAAGCCGTGTGTGATTACTATAAAATTGATGTGAGCCGAGCTATGGCATTCGGTAACGGACAAAATGATACGGAAATGTTAAAAAAAGCGGGCTTTTCCGTAGCTGTCGCCAATAGTGCGTATGAAGTGAAAAAAGTAGCAGACTTTGTGACAGAAAGCAATAATGAAGACGGCGTCGCCGTTGCCTTGGAACGATTTGTTTTGTAACAAGAGGGGAGAACTTGTATGGGACAGTTTCATTTAATCATTCTTACAGGTATGTCCGGCTCGGGAAAGAGCCATGCACTACAAATTTTGGAAACTATGGGGTATTTTTGTATCGACAATATTCCGCCGGCACTGATTCCTGAATTTGCTTCGATTTGCGCTAAAAGCGGCGGAGATCGGGTTCGGCATGTAGCTGTCAGTGCCGATATAGGGGATGACGCTTATCTGGGCGGTCTGGAAAAGGCCGTAAAAGATATGAGAGACCGAGGGATTTCCTGTGAAGTTGTCTTTATGGAAGCTTCGGAACGAACCTTGATCAGTCGTTATAAGGAAATGCGCAGAGTTCATCCCTTTGCCGTTCAAGGGCGAATCAGTAAAGGCATTGAGGTGGAAAGAGAACGTTTTGCTCAACTGAGAAGACATGCCGATGTTATCCTCGATACGACGGGGCTGACCATGAAGGAATTACGGGAAGTTTTTCGAAAAAAATATACGTTACGGAAGAAGGATGAAAAACTGTCAGTGACGGTAGTATCCTTCGGCTTTAAATACGGAATTCCCATTGATGCCGATATTGTAGAAGATGTACGCTTTTTGCCCAATCCTTTTTATGTGGAAGAACTACGTCACTCTACAGGGCGAGTTCCGGCAGTTCGCGATTATGTGGAAGCGTCGGATGTAACGAGCGTATTCAAAGAAAAATGGTTTTCTTTTATCGATTTTCTTTTACCTCACTATAAAGCTGAGGGAAAGGGCCAGTTGGTGATTGCAGTCGGTTGTACCGGCGGATTGCATCGCAGTGTAGCGATGGCGGAAGCCATGTATAAGCATTTGCGTGAACAACAGGTGCCGGTGACGATTGAACACCGCGATATGGATAAAAATGAAGTAAAATGCGATGCCCCCGGATATGAAGGGGACGAACGATAGGAGAGACTTCTTATGAAACTTTTCAGATGGTTACGTCCCGGTGTTCATGTCAAACGATGGCTATTTCTTTTTGGTATCGGAATGATGATTACCAGCTTCGGTTTGATTCTTACCTTCAACTATGAATGGATCGGGGCTTTGGAAGAATGGACTTTTCGCATGCTGTATGAAGTGACAGGTCATTACAACTATACGGTGTTGGCCTCGTCCGGTATAGTCATACTTCTTGCAGGTATATTGATCATGGGGTGGACTACTCGCCGGTTGGTTCGCAATATGTTATCCATTGTCATGCCCGGTGAATCGGGCAATTTCAGTAACCTGATTTTAGAAAACCTTAAGCTGTCCAAGGGACCGAAGGTTGTCGTTATCGGCGGCGGTACGGGCTTATCCGTTCTACTACGCGGCTTGAAAAGTAAGACTTATAATTTAACGGCTGTTGTTACGGTTGCTGATGACGGCGGCTCATCCGGTCGTATTCGGCAGGACTTGGATATGATAGCTCCCGGAGACTTACGTAACTGCTTGGTGGCTATGGCCGATAAGGAAGGGCTGATGGAAAAACTTTTTGACCATCGCTTCGGCGGATCCGGTAACTTATCGGGACATAGCTTCGGCAATCTTTTTATTGCTGCACTTATTGAAGTATTGGGCGATGCCGAAGGAGCCATGGATGCGACCAGTAAGATTTTGAAAATACGAGGTAATGTCATTCCTTCGTCAGCGGAAACGATTCTGCTTAATGCGGAAATGACAGACGGCACTGTTGTACAAGGTGAGTCGCAGATTCCCTTGGTGAAGGGGAAAATAAAGCGGGTCTTTACGACGCCGGCAGAACCGAAAGCCGTAACATCCGCTATTCAGGCTATCCGCAAAGCGGATGCTATCGTTCTTGGCCCCGGCAGCTTGTATACTAGTATTATGCCGAACTTGCTTATTCCTGATATTGCAGCGGCAATCAGAGAGAGCGAGGCAAAGAAAATTTATATTTGTAATGTAATGACTCAGCCCGGTGAAACGGATGGCTATAGTGTGTCCGACCATGTGGCGGCGATTAATCGTCATGCAGGAGCGGAGATTATAGATTTTGTACTGGCCAATAACGGGGCTGTCGAACCGGCTGTATTGCAGCACTATGCAGAGGCGGGGCAACAATCTGTGCGCATTGACAAAAAAGAAACGGGGAAAGAAGGCGCAACGGTCATTTTAGCGGACCTCGTCAGTAAGGAAACGGGTTCTACTCATGATCCCCAAAAATTAGCGACTGTTCTCTTCGATTTAATCAATGCCTTGCGCAGTGACTTATCTCCTCAACTTTTAAATTATTATTTGAAACGATATAATCGTAAGCACTAGGAGGCATTATGTCCTTTGCGGAAGATGTGAAAAATGAAATCGCTCATTACGAGACGACGGACGAAAGGGTTCGGCGAGCCGAGTTGGCTGCTTTGTTATGTATCGGCGGTACTGTATTACACGGTACCGCCGATTGTATGGCAGGATTGGAATTCAGCACTGCCAATAATGCCGTAGCCCGTCGAGCTCTTTCAGGGTGGCGACTGATTTCACGGGTTCCGCCGGAAGTCAGCGTGCGTCGAGGTTTGAAACTACGCAAAAAGAATTATTATGTTTTGCGTTTATCGCCGACAGTTGAAACGACGTCGGCTTTGGAAAAATTAGCTGTATGGCCCGAAGACCTGGATTTTTCCAAGCTGGGATTAAAAAAAAGTGAATACGGTCGAGCCTTTCTTCGCGGTGCGTTTATGGGAGGCGGTTCGGTTAACAAGCCTAACGGCGATTACCATTTGGAGCTCATGACGGAACATGAAAGGTTAGCCGCATTTTTATTGAAGTTAATGCATCGCTTTAAATTGCCGGCTAAGATGACGGATCGCAAGGGCGAGTTTTTGGTCTACATAAAAGAAGGAAACGGAGTATCTGACTTTTTACAATATATAGGTGCCGACAGAGCTTACTTGGAGTTTGAAAGTGTAAGAGTCCTTAAAGAGATGCGCAATAATGTGAATAGAGTGGTTAATTGTGAAACGGCCAATTTGCAAAAGACCGTTGATGCGGCAATAGGACAGATTCGTGATATTGAGCGATTGCAAGTTTCGGGGAGATATGGTGAACTATCGCCTAAATTGCGAGAGACCGCCGAGATACGGTTGGAAAATCCGGAGGCGACACTCGGTGAATTGGCTGAGATGTCAGGCATATCCAAGTCGGGGCTTTCACATCGTTTCAGTAAAATTCGACAATTAGCCGAAAAAGCGGAAAGGTAGGAAAAAATATGAAGTTTGGTAAGAAACATTTCTTGCAATGTACGGTGGCGGCCTTTGCCGTCTTAGCCGGATTTACCGTATACGGTGCCGATGTACGAACGCCGGCTGTGGCCGATAAGATAGTACGGTTACCTATGAAACAGATGGCCTTGGGGATTCCGAAGGATACGGGAAATTTGTTGTTTTCCGACAGCCCCGAGTATGTAACCCGTGACGGCATGCTGTATAGTGACATGGTACGAGGTGATAGTCGTATGTACTTTTACCATGTTAATCAGACAAGTGAGAATAAAAAAATACTTGTTGTCGCATCCAATTCGGAAGATAAGCCTGTCGATATTTATGTACGGGGGTCGTGGTACAGTCATCCCAGTGAAGACTATTACGGCGTAGGCAGGGAACTATCGGAAATTTACTATAAGGATAAACAAAAAGAATATAAGATTACGGTTCAGCCGCGGAGCACGGCCCTTCTTGATGAACGCTTGAATGATGTTGTTGTGTACCCCGACCAATTATTTTCAGGGATTGTCGATTTTCGAGTAGACGGAGCAGCACAGGTCTCTTCCGTTATGATGCCTTCGTATGAAGATCCTCATGAGTTTATGAAACGCGCCTTTTTATTGTCCAGTGATGATGTGAAATTACGTGGCCGGTTTAAGGGTAAGGACCGGGCTCTGAAAACCTTGGTTCCTTATACTCCGAAGGACGGTATTTCATATATTCTCTTAGCTGACGGACAGAGTGACCCGTTTTTAAAAGGGCCGGATATACTTGACAATCGCCCGTCTGAAAATTTCGGTAATTACGGTGTTGACTACACGGTAACTGTAGATACAAAGGGAAAAGGGCCTGTGCATTTGTACTTTAATCCCATTGGCGGAGAATATTCGGGCGTTGTTGAAGTGACGAGAAAACACGGCGGTGAATCATCGACGGAAACGGTAGGCTTGCCTCGAACGGGACATAGCATGGGGTTCGGCAATGCTTACGCCATAGAATATGTAACGACATTTAAGAGCGGAGATGTCGTTAACATACATTTCATGCCGCCCGGTGCGGCGAACCTGCCCGTTCGGTATATTTTGGTACCCGATGAGGTTGCGAAAACTGTTGTCAAAGACGTGATCGATGAGGAAAATCGTTTGAAAGCGCTGATTGACTCGGCTGTGAAAGCGGATCGATCGGATGATCAGGCCGCTGAAAATCGTGATGTCGAAGCAAGTGACCATTCTACGCCGACTGTCCATCTTTTGGACGTAGAAGAAACAAAATAGTGTATAATGCCTGAAACAGGCATAGAAAAACACCGATGCCTTGCCGGATGTATCCGGCAGACATCGGTGTTTGCTTTCTGTGAAAGATAATTATTCTTTCGGTTCCGTTCCGAACCATTTTTTATACAACTTAGCATAAGTTCCGTCAGCTTTTAAGTCTTGGAGAGCCTTATTAATTTGTTGTGTCAAATCAGTTTTGTCTTTGGCAGTTGCCATAGCGACGCCGCGAGAAAGAATGGGTTCGCCGGCCAGCTTTAACTTAGCGTTGCCGCCCTGCTGTAAGTAGTAGAG
>NZ_JAQCUN010000057.1:4936-7959 GCF_027685385.1 Megasphaera sp. AF13-6AC | reverse complement strand
ATCGAAAACGTGTTATTGTCCTTACGCCAAGAAGACAAGGAAGCACTATTATCCGACCACCAAGTCGAAATGACTTGTCATTATTGCGGCACACGCTATGTCATCAGCCATGATGAACTCGTAGATTTATACGAACGTCACAAAAAATCATCAATACCTAAGGAGTGATTGTCTTGAGTCTCATCGGAATTATCGGCGGTACAGGCGTTTGCGATACGACTATGCTTAAAAATGTACGCCAGGAAAAACTGCTCACCTTTTTCGGAATGATTCATTACTTGCGCGGTACATACAAGGATAAAGAAATTGTCTTTTTGCCTCGTCACGGTCGTACTCATTCCATTCCGCCCCATTTAATTAATTACAGAGCCAACATTTTAGGTCTGAAGAAGCTCGGCGTTTCGGCAATTTTTTCAACGACTGCCGTCGGTACGATGACTTTGGACTATAAACCCGGGGACTTCGTATTGCCCGATCAGTTCATTGATTTTACTCATTCGCGTCATGAATCTTTCTTTGACGGCGGTGCCAACGGCGTTGTTCACGTTGATATGACAACTCCCTATTGTCCTAAAGTGCGGGATGCCGTTATGCGTGCAGGTAAAGAGTTGGGCTATGATGTTAAAAACGGAGCCACTTATGTTTGTTCCGAAGGGCCGCGTTTTGAAACGCCTGCAGAAATTAAAATGTTCCGACAACTGGGCGGTGACTTAGCCGGTATGACGACGGTTCCCGAAGTTTGCTTAGCGAAAGAAGCGGAAATTTGCTATGCTACAGTTTCTATGATCACCAATTATGCAGCCGGCCTGACAGATCAGGTTCAGACTCATGAAGAAGTAAACGAATGTATGGAAGAAAATAATAAGCGCATTCAGAATCTCATTATGAAGGCCATTGACCTTTACGAAGACGAAGATTGCGAATGTCGTCATGTCTTAGCCGAATACGGCGGGTTTAAGCCATAATGAAAACACTTACCTGGGAAAAGAACACACTCATTCTCCTCGACCAAACTAAATTACCTACTCAAGAAGAATATTTACAATGTTCATCATGGCGCCAAGTAGAGGAGGCTATTAAGGTTTTGGCCGTACGCGGAGCTCCCGCTATCGGGGTAGCTGCCGCTTATGCCGTTGTCTTGGCAGCTTTGGAGTTAAAAAAAGAGACCGACTTTAGACAAAAACTGGCCGACGTCATCATAACCCTTGATAAGGCCCGTCCTACAGCCGTCAATCTGCACTGGGCCTTGGAACGGATGAATCAGGTTGTTCAGAAACACAACGACGTATCGGTAGAGACTTTAATTAAAGCTCTTGAAGATGAAGCGAAATTTATTCATGCCGAAGATGTAGACGTAAATAAGCGCATAGGTCGATTCGGAGCGAAGGCTCTCATGGCCCGTATCCGCAGAGATAAACTTATCGTTTTAACGCATTGTAATGCCGGAGCTCTGGCTACGGCAGACATAGGTACGGCTCTGGGCGTTATTCGCAATCTTCACGATAAGGGCCAAATTGCCAATGTATTTGCCGACGAAACGCGGCCTTTGTTGCAAGGTGCCCGGCTTACGGCTACGGAATTACAGGCTGATAAGATTCCTGTCACCTTAATTACGGACAATATGGCCGCTTGGGTCATGAAAACGCGTCAAGTTGATGCCGTTATCGTCGGTGCCGACAGAATTACGGCAAACGGAGATACGGCTAATAAAATCGGTACGTACGGAGTGGCTTTGGCTGCCAAAGTCCATGGCATACCTTTCTTCGTCGCCGCACCTATATCTACCTTTGATTTGAGTATGAAAAGCGGTGAAGAAATCCCTATTGAAGAGCGCAATCACGACGAAGTACGGAATATACAAGGAGTACAAACGGCACTTAAAAATACGCCCGTATTCAATCCTGCCTTTGACGTTACACCACATGAATATATAACGGCAATTATTACGCAAGACGGTGTTATCGATCATCCCGATACGTTAAGCATTGCCGAATTTTTCCGAAACAGAGAGGAATAAGCAGTTATGACTTCAATCATTCGTAACCACGATCTGGCTTCAGCCGGTCAAAAGAAAATTGCCTGGGTAGAACATTATATGCCGACCTTAAACAACATCGGAGAACGATTAAAGAAAGAACAGACTTTTCAGGATAAAACAGTGGTCGTCAGTGTTCACTTGGAAGCCAAAACGGCGTATTTAGCCCTTGTTTTGCATCGAGCAGGAGCCAAGGTCGTCGTCACGGGCAGCAATCCCTTATCTACACAGGACGATGTAGCGGCAGCCCTCGTGGCCGAAGGCCTGACTGTTTATGCTACCTATAATTGTACGGAAGAAGAATACTTTTCTTATTTAAATGCGGCTCTTGATCATAAACCGCATATCATCATTGATGACGGCGGCGACTTGGTTCACCTCTTACATACAACGCGTAAGGATGCACAGGAGCGACTCATAGGCGGTACGGAAGAAACAACGACAGGCGTCATCAGACTGCGCGGATTGGAAAAAGAGAAAACCTTGCAATTTCCCATGATTGCCGCCAATGATTCGTATTGTAAATATCTGTTCGACAATCGTTACGGCACGGGCCAATCTACTTGGGACGGAATTATGCGAACTACCAATCTGACTGTCGTAGGTAAGCGCGTCGTCATTGCCGGTTACGGCTGGTGCGGACGCGGCTGCGCCATGCGTGCCAAAGGGCTGGGAGCCCATGTCATCGTTACGGAAGTCGATCCTATTAAAGCCATTGAAGCCGTCTTCGACGGATTTGAAGTCATGCCTATGGAAAAAGCCGCCGAAAAGGGCGACATTTTTGTCACCTTAACGGGCGACAAGGACGTGATTACCCGTAAGGACATGGAAAAAATGAAAGACGGCGTTCTCTTAGCCAATGCGGGGCATTTTGACGTCGAAATTAATAAGAACGATTTAAATGATTTGGCAGTACGACACTTTGAAGGCCGTCATAATATTGAAAGTTATGAGCTTTCAGACGGACGAATTATTAATCTTCTAGCTG
>NZ_JAQCUN010000057.1:0-4926 GCF_027685385.1 Megasphaera sp. AF13-6AC | reverse complement strand
AATCTTCTAGCTGAAGGTCGACTGGTCAATCTGGCTGCCGGCGACGGCCATCCTGCTGAAATTATGGATCTGTCTTTTGCCGTTCAGGCCTTAGCCGCCGAATACTTACTTCATAAGGGTAAGTCTTTGGAAAATCGGGTATATGTCTTGCCTAAGGAGACGGATATGGCCGTAGCCTCCGTAAAGCTACATTCCATGGGATATGAAATAGATACTCTCAGTAAAGAACAGAGAACTTATTTAAATCTTGACTAAAGGAGACCGGTACGGTGGCAAAAACACTGATTAAAAACGTAGGCCTCTACCGCAATCACGTAGTGACGGAGCAGGGGAATATTGAAATTACGGACGATCGTATTACGGCCTTTCCCGAAAAAATCGAGGACATATCGGCATACGTTACGGTTATAGACGGCAAAGGCATGCTGGCTTTGCCGGGATTTATTAACACACATAATCATATTGCCATGACGGCATTTCGAAGTTATGCGGACGATATGCAGCTCATGGACTGGCTGGAAAAGAAAATATGGCCGGCGGAAGCCTGCTTGAATGAAGAAGTCGTATATGCCCAAACCATGCTCGGTATTGCCGAAATGATTCGCTGCGGTACAACCGGTTTTGCGGACATGTACTTTTTCATGGACCAAGTAGCCGAAGCCGTAAAAGATTCGGGAATTCGTGCCTGCCTGAGTCGCGGTCTGACGGGAATTACCCCGAATGCAGACGCAGCCTTGCAGGAAAATCTCGACTTTTATCGCACGTGGCATAACAGTTGTGACGGCCGAATTACAGTTATGTTCGGCCCCCACGCACCCTATACATGCCCCGAGGAATATTTGTACAAGGTAGTAGATACAGCCCGTTCCGTCGGTGCGGAAATTCACATACATTTAAGTGAAACTAAGGCGGAAGTGGATAATCATAGAAAACAATACGGATTATCACCTATTGCCTGGGCCGATAAGGTAGGGGTATTCGATTGCGGTTGCTTAGCGGCTCACTGCGTTCATGTCGATGACGAAGATCTGGAGATTATGGCTCGTAAAAAGGTACGTGTAGCCCACAATCCGGGCAGTAATCTGAAGTTGGCCAGCGGTACGGCGCCTATCGGCAAGATGCTGAAAAAGGGGATTACCGTATCCTTGGGTACAGACGGGGCCTCAAGCAATAATAATTTAGATATTTTTGAAGAAATGCGACTGGCAGCCCTTATCCATAAAGGAGTAACTTACGATCCGACGATCATTCCCGCCGAAACGGCAGTAAACTTACTCACTGAAGGCGGAGCCGCGGCCTTGGGTTATAGGGATGCGGGAAAGTTGGAAATAGGATATAAGGCGGACATTACCTTAATGGATCGTGAAGGACTCCATTGGTATCCCCATAACGATGTCTTATCTTTGTTGGCCTACAGTGCCAACAGCATGGACGTAGACACGGTATTTATAGACGGAAAACCGGTTTTAAAGAACAAAGAATTCGTCACCTTGGATATTGAAAGAATTAAAGCGCGGGCAGAAGAGACGAAAAAGCAGTTATTGGCTGCCGTAGAGTCGGTATAGCGGTAAAAGCGTTCACACAAACAAGTGTAGAACGCTTTTTGTCGTATCATTAACATAGAAGGGATGGGAACTACTTATGACAGGAAAAGAGCGAGCCGTAAAATGGTGCAAGGGCATTCCCGAATTAGAGTCCTTAACCTTGATAACGCAGGAGCGGATTTGTACTAAGATCGCTAAACAGCTGTTAGTCATTATGATGACCGTTATATGTGTTTCCGTCACAGTTTTCATATATCTTTCGTTTCAATACCCCGAGCTGGCGGCGTATATGGATCGCATAAACAATGCCCTCCTAAGTACTATGATTCACAAAACATCTCACCATAGCTTGACCGGAGACTTCATTGCCGTATTTACTCTCCTCGGGCCTCTGCTTTTCGTATTATTCGGTCCTCCGCTTTTGGTATTCTTTACCTTAAAGAAACCTTTATCAAAAAGAGAAGCCCGAAAAACTCTCGCAACCTGGCGTTTAGAGACCGATTCGGGTATGAAAACAAACATTACCTTTGTCGAAGTGCAAAAGTCCATGATCGCCTTGGAGAGCGGAGATATATACTATTTCATCCTGTATCCGCCTCAAGGTCTTATGGAATCTCCCTTTATGCAAACAATGCGTGAAAAAACGGGCACCTTTATTTTGGAAGTCAGTAAAGGCGATGAGAAAAAAAGCACCCTTTTCAGTTGTAAGAGCCTTACAAGGGGAGAGGTCCTTTCAACTATGAAGGAGTATAGAGAACGGCATATTATCCCTCTGACGGATACGTGGGAAGTTATAGGCACGTACGATAAAGCCGAAGCGGAACGGGCACAAGCGAGAAAGGCCGCTTTACAGCAAGAACGCAAAGATACTTTCATTCGCTTGGTCGGAAATCTTTCGGGAAACGATGCCAAGGTCATGAAAGAGGCTCATAAGTTTCTGAGAAACCCCGTCGCCTTTTTTTATAAGACCAAGGCGGACAAGTCGGTAAATACGGATGTAAGTGAAACCGACATGCGTCAGGCCTTACGGGATATCTTAGTTCAAAACCGCATCGCCGCTGCATTACCTTCTACCACATCGGCAGATAGTTTTGTACAGGCCGTAAACAATATATCTCTCGTTCGTAGCCATCCTGAACTTACACTCGCACCGGATATTTTTTTCGCCAAACCTGACGGCGAGTCGAAAGATTTTACTCGAAAGATAAATAAATATTGGGAAAACACTCAATTTCGTATAGTATCCTTGTACACGGATTCGGACTTATTCGTGCTGCTCCCCGTAAATCTGATCGACTTGGAAACGTTACAAAAAGAAGCCGCAACAGTCGGTAGTAACATCATCTATTTAGCTCCTATCGACGAAAGTAATGAATAGATAAGAATTTCTCGGATAAAGAAACCGTAATACGTTGTTTCTACGTACATACGGAGCCTTGAAACGTTAATAGAAGGGAAATATTATGTTTACCCAACTTTTGGATAATTATTTTATTTGGCCGGCTGTAATCGGTTTAATCATTCTAATTCCTGTTATTTTTATTAGTATGATTATCATTTTTTTCGGTGTTCGTTTTATAATACACTGCTATCAGGGGACAGCCTGGACGCCTTATCACATAGACGGAGATATTCTTCATGTCCACAATATCTTCAACAGTACCTTTGATCTTTCTCAAATTATTCGTATAGAGGCTCGAGCAATATATACGAAATCCCCTTTTACGTCAGGAGGAAGCAGATACCTGGTACGTCTTTACGGAAAAGATAACGTTCTTTGGGGAGCCATGAGTGTTTACGGCAGCAGGAAAATCTATAACTCTTCGGAAGCTTCAAAAAAAGCTGTGCTGGAATTTTTTTCACTTATGGAAATGCGAGGAATTCACTGTAGTCTTGAGGAAGGTCAGTAAATATTTCCCGCATAAAAAGGGTAAGTATATGCCCTTCGAATTGAACAGTCCGTTAATGAAATGCTTGAGTCTCGTAAATCTCAGAAATATTTTATCGTTAAAAGGAAAGGCTCCGATGGATAAATTTAAAAAATATATATTTTTTATAGCATTACTCTTAGTTCTCGTCTTTATTCTGATTCCGTTCTTCGGCAAGCTCTTTTTGTACGCTGCCGCCTATGTTATTTGGGGATTTATGGCCTTCTTCGTCGGCAATGTTCCTTTAAGTGACATCCTGAGTTGGTGGCAAGACTTATTATAATTAACAGGAGATAAGGTAATGGACCTGATTGAAAAAATAAAAAGCATTGAAAAATACGTGTGCGAATACTTTGAAGACTTGGACCTGGATGACCCGGTGGAAGAGGGCCGCTTTGCGGAATATGAGGAGGTTCAAGGAGCCACTGCTAAGGAAATTCACGATTTTGAAAATCACTTCAATATAGTGCTGCCTAAGGACCTGAAAGAAATATATACATATAAAAACGGCAGCCGCTTTTTCCCCCTTCTACCGGCATTCATTGATAATCGTGACTATTCATTTACCCTTTTATCCTTGGAAGAAATTAAACACTTAAAAGAATATTTTCAAAATAAAAACGCATTGTTTACGGATTTTCCCGACTATTTTTCAAAAGAGGAGATAAAAAGGCAAGCCGATCCCAGACTGCAACCGTACCTATTTCATAAAAAACGAATTCCCTTTGCACAATATTGCGATTCCTGTTACTTAATGCTCGATTTTATACCCGGGAACCTGGGACAGGCGGGACAGATTCTTTGTTATGTTCACGATCCGGATGAGGTTCTTTATGTATGTCCGGATATTACCTCCCTTATCGATGATATTCGGGAAAATATTATTACAACTTCTTAACAAAAATGAAATATACGGGAAAACTACAAGAACCTTTATTCATTTTTTTGAAAAATATTATTTTTTATGATTAAATGATAGAAGAGTTCTCATTTTACCGATAACACGGAGGCCTGAATGGTCATACTCGCTGTATGTATATTGGTTTTCTTCCTTCTGGTTTCGGCCGGTACAGTCTTAATGTGGAAATACCGTTTTCGCCTTAGCCGAATGGCCTGTAAACAGATTCAAAAACCTGTAAAAGAAGATGAAAATCAGCCCCTTCGCGAACTGCCGTACGCCTGGATAATACTGATAGTATTCGTTGTCATATCGACATTGGATATGTACTTTGATATGCCTTCTATCGGTATGGCGGGACTTATTTGGAAGGGCATCCTTGTCGCCCCGGCTTTGCCTATATCAGTATCCGCCTTCGTCTTCGTCATTTTAACGAACAGTGTGCGGCCGAACCGAAAAATCGTCTACATAATTACGACCGCCTTTTTTGTACTCATGGGGTTCACCTCCTCATCTACTGCATTAAGCGGAATCGAAGACCTTATACGCGGACCTG
>NZ_JAQCUN010000056.1:0-8269 GCF_027685385.1 Megasphaera sp. AF13-6AC | reverse complement strand
ACTATCAAAGAGAATCACTTCTGTTTAATTTCGGTGCTGCTAAAGGGGCAGGAAACAACCACCATTATCTTGTAAATATGGGTGTAACCTATAAATTCGGCAATGTGGGTGAAAGAAAGGCTGTTCCCGAACGATATAGAGGCGGTCCTATCAGTGCCGTTTACGTGTTGGAAGATGAAATGACGGCTATGAAAGAAATAAATCAGGGCCTTGTGGAAAAGGTAGCGGCTCAAGACGGTGAAATTCAATCGCTAAAACAGGAAGTAGCCGATTTAAAAGGCATAGTGAAACGATTAATAGGTCAATAGTTCGTCGGAAGACCGTATAATTGAGTAAAAAGGGTTGAATTTTATTCGTCTGTAAGACGTTTGTAGTCAACCCTTTTTGTCATTTTCACTCTTTCCGTCCTGTGGTATACTGGGCACAGATATACAAAGGGGGAAGTCGTTCATGTTTAATATCGGCATGAGTGAAATGATTTTGGTCTTCATCGTAGCTCTCATTGTCTTCGGTCCTGACCGGTTGCCGGAAATTGCACGAACATTGGGGAAGAGCGTCAATGAATTGAAAAAAATGGGCAATGATATTGTCGACGCGGCTACGGAAACGAAGGATACGGCAAAAAACGTCAGTCAGATAGAAATGAAAGAAGTCGAAGAGTCGTTACAAAAGTTTAAAGAAGCTCATGATATGTTGGCTGAAGGCAGTGATGCGGTGAGAAACGAAGTGGAGGAAACGACAGAGCTTGCTGATGAAGTAGCCAGAAAAAGTATGACAGCCGATATTACGGCACCGGTCAGAAAAGAGGCGGTCACAAAGGCCGCCGACATTGCACGGAAGGAAGAAAAACCGGTAAAGGAGCATGACCTTGAAACCTGATGTACAGACGGAACAGCCCCTACGCGACCACTTACAGGAATTCAGAAAACGCCTCATTATCTGTCTGGTTGTCGTCGCCATAGCGGCCTTGGCCTGTTATAACTATGTAGATGATATTATTGCCTTGTTATCGGGACCGGCAGGTAAATTGTACTTTATGAACCCGTCGGAGGTTTTCTTTACCTATATGGAAATAGCCCTATATGCGGGGATCTTGTTCACCTTGCCCGTCCTTTTGTATGAAGTATGGGCTTTCGTGGCACCGGCCCTGTGGCCGGAGGAGAGACGGGCCGTTTTGGTTATATTGCCGACGGCAGTTATTTTATTTTACGTAGGTCTTGTTTTTGCCTACTATTTGGTCATTCCTGCAGCGGTGACCTTCTTTATGGGGTTTGCGACGCAGACACTTCAACCCATGTTCTCGCTGGAATCATATCTTTCCTTTATTTTGGCCTTGACATTACCCTTCGGGTTCATTTTTGAATTACCGCTTATTGTAGTCTTTTTAGCCAAGATCGGGCTGGTAACAGGCGACTTTTTAAAGGGAAAACGAAAGATTTTAATTGTTATTGCCTTTATCTTTGCCGCTGTCGTATCCCCTACTACGGATATATTTACGCAGACAATGATTGCCGTGCCACTCATTGTATTGTATGAAATCAGCCTGTTTATTGTGTGTAAAGTCATGCACAAATAAATTTTGTATACAGTATTTATAGGCTCCGCCCCTTTGTACGGGGCGGTTCTTTTGTTATAATATACGAGTAGGTCTATGCTGGTATATAAGACGCAAGTACCACATCTCTATGACAGTAGGAGGGTTTTATTATATGAAAAAGATTAATTCGGTTTTAGTTGCAAACCGCGGCGAAATCGCTATTCGTGTATTTCGTGCCTGTAATGAATTAGGTATTCGTACCGTAGCGATTTACTCCAAAGAAGATTCCCTTTCGCTGCATCGTTTTCGGGCGGATGAATCTTATTTGGTAGGTAAGGGCAAGAAACCGGTTGACGCATATCTTGACATTGAGGATATTGTCCGTATTGCACACGAACACGATGTTGACGCTATTCATCCGGGCTACGGATTCCTGTCGGAAAACGCGGAATTGGCTAAACGTTGTGAAGAGGAAGGTATTATCTTTATCGGACCTAAGGTAGAGCACCTGATTATGTTCGGTGATAAGATTAACGCTCGTATTCAAGCTAAAAAGGCGGGCATTCAGTTTATTCCCGGCAGTGACGGTCCGGTTATGAACTATGCCGAAGTTGAACGCTTTGCCAAAGAAGTCGGTTTGCCGATTATGTTAAAGGCTGTTAACGGCGGTGGCGGTCGCGGCATGCGTATGGTCGATAAAATGGCCGACCTTAAGGATGCATATGAACGCGCTAAATCCGAAGCGAAGCTTGCTTTCGGCAGTGACGAAATTTATTTGGAAAAATGCATTATCAACCCCAAGCATATTGAAGTACAGATCATGGGGGACGAGCACGGCAATGTAATCCATCTTTTCGAACGGGATTGCTCTATTCAGCGTCGTCATCAAAAGGTGGTCGAAATTGCTCCTGCGTTTTCTCTTTCGAAAAAATTGCGTCAGGACATTTGTGATGCGGCCTTGAAGTTGATGAAAAACGTCAACTATGTCAATGCGGGTACGGTAGAATTCCTTGTTACAAGCGATGAAAAATTCTACTTCATTGAAGTTAACCCTCGTGTTCAGGTTGAACATACGGTAACGGAAATGATTACAGGCATCGATATTGTACAGACACAGATTAAGGTTGCCGAAGGCTATGCGTTGGATAGTGAAGAGATAGGTATTCCTTCGCAAGAGTCGGTACAATGCATCGGCAATGCCATTCAGTGCCGCATTACGACGGAAGATCCTTTAAACGGTTTTATGCCTGACTCGGGTAAGATTATTGCATATCGTAGCGGCGGCGGCTTCGGTGTTCGTCTTGACAGCGGCAATGCTTATACGGGAGCCATCATTACACCGTACTACGATTCACTTCTTGTTAAGGCTACGACGTATAATTTGACTCATGCCGGGGCCGTACAAAAGATGATTCGCGTCTTGAAGGAGTTCCGTATCCGCGGTGTTAAGACCAATATCGGCTTCCTCATTAACGTATTGTCTAGCCCCTTGTTTGAAAGCGGAGATTATGACGTTAACTTTATTGATGAACATCCGGAACTTTTTGACCTGCCGGTTACGCATGACCGCGGAACAAAGTTGCTCCGATATATTGCCGACACGACTATTAACGGATATATGGCAGCAGGTCATCAGGAAAAGCCCGAATTCGAGCCCTTGGAATTACCGATTACACCGAAAGGGGACTTCCCTCAAGGAACGAAGCAGATTTTTGATGAAAAGGGTGCTGAAGGTCTGTCCAAGTGGATTCTTGACCAGAAGAAAGTTCTTTTTACCGATACCACTATGCGTGATGCTCATCAGTCTCTTATGGCGACACGTGTTCGCTCTATTGACATGTTGCGCGTTATGGATGCGGCTGCCAAGAAGATGCCGAATCTCTTTTCTTTTGAATGCTGGGGCGGGGCGACTTTCGACGTAGCGTATCGTTTCCTTTATGAAGATCCTTGGGTACGCTTGCGTGAAATGAGAGAAAAGTCTCCCAACATTCTTTTGCAAATGTTGATTCGCGGTGCCAATGCTGTAGGCTATACGAGCTATCCCGACAATGTAGTTAAGAATTTCGTTGACTTGTCAGCTAAAAACGGCATTGACGTATTCCGTATTTTTGATAGTCTGAACAGCTTGGATAATATGTATGAAACTATTCAGGCCGTACGGGAAACGGGTAAGATTGCCGAAGTAGCATTGTGCTATACAGGCGATATTTTAAATCCCAATCGCCCGAAGTACAATCTTGACTACTACGTTAAGATGGCTAAGGAATTGGAAAATGCGGGAGCTAATATTATTGCTATTAAGGATATGGCCGGCCTCTTGAAACCGGAAGCGGCATATCAGCTGGTTTCGTCTCTTAAAGATGCGGTTACCTTACCGATTCATTTACATACTCATGACGGCTCGGGTAACGGTGTAACGACCTATTGCCGTGCTATTGATGCAGGCGTAGACATCGTTGACGTAGCCTTGTCTTCCATGGCAAGCAATACGAGTCAGCCGAGCATGAATACCCTGTATTATGCCTTGACGGGTAAGGAACGTCAGCCTGAAATGGACATCGATTCAATGGAAGAGCTGTCTCGTTATTGGGCTACCGTTCGTCCGTACTACAAGGGTGTTGATAAAGCGGAACCATATTCCAATACGGAAGTGTATCAGCATGAAATGCCGGGCGGACAGTTCTCCAACTTGCGTCAGCAAGCTAAGGGTGTCGGTTTGGGCGAGCGTTGGAATGAAGTCAAGAAGATGTATCACGACGTTAACATGATGTTCGGTGATATTATCAAGGTTACGCCGTCTTCTAAAATCGTCGGGGATATGACTCTCTTCATGGTACAAAATAACTTGACGGAAAAGGATATTTACGAAAAAGGAGACACACTCGATTTCCCGCAATCGGTTGTAGAATTTTTCGAAGGCCGAATCGGTGTTCCTTATCAGGGATTCCCCGAAAAGCTGCAGAAGATTATCTTAAAGGGCAAGAAGCCTTTAACGGAACGACCGGGCAAGGTTTTACCGCCGGCAGATTTTGAAGCTATTGCCAAAAAGTTAGCTGATGCCGGGTATGGCCACACGCCGGAAGATGTCAACGCTTATTGCCAATATTCGAAGGTTTTCACTGATTACAGTGAACGCTTGAAAGAATTCGGAGATGTGAGCGTTCTCGATACGCCGACCTTCTTCTTCGGCATGAAAAAAGATGAAGAAATTCATGTAGGCATTGAAAAGGGTAAAGATCTCGTCATTACTCTGGTTAATATCAGTGATTGTGATGATGACGGTGTACGTACCATTACGTTTATGTTTAACGGTGCGGAACGTGAAATTCGCATGCTGGATAAGAGTGTCGACATGACGACGGTAGCTAAGAAAAAGGCCGACCCGACGAAGCCGGGTGACGTAGGTGCAACTCTCTCCGGTTCCGTAGTCAACATTCTCGTCTCGAAGGGACAGAAGGTTAAGAAAGGTGAACCTCTTGTTGTTACGGAAGCTATGAAGATGGAAACGACTATTACAGCTCCTATGGACGGGACAGTGGCCGATATTCATGTAACAAAGGGCCAAGCCATTATTTCCGGTGATTGCCTTGTAGAGATTGAATAAATCATATAGTAAAGCCGCACATCAAAGATGTGCGGCTTTATTTCGTCTCAGCATATATTCTATTGCTTCATACTATAAGGGCTTAGGCCTATGTTTTCGTACGAGTAAACTGATCAATAAAAGAACGGCACCGGCAACAATAAAGATTGAATGCATACCCATTACGGTAGCAATGGCGGCACCTGCCAGCGGACCTATGAAAGCACCGGTTTGCTGAGCGGAAAAGAGAAGACCGAAAACACGACCTTTCACATTGTTTGTGGTAGCATTTGCCAAAATAGCGTTAATAGACGGGTTAATGCCGGAGAAGAAGAGGCCGACCCCAAATTGGCAGGCGGCAAAAACAGTGAGCGTTTTAGGCAGCGATTGAAGAACAGCTACGATACCGGCTAAGGTAAGTGCGTAGATTAAAGAGGTATAAAATCCGTGTTTTTGGCCGAACCTTCCCCATAAAGGGGCGGTAACCGCTCCCGCAATGCCGCTTAATGAGAAAATGATGCCGGCTTTCATGGCAATAGAATCGGAGGTACCTGTCAAATCCTCAATGTAAGGTGCCATAATCGGCTGGACGAGGAAGATAACCATTTGGACTAAGACGGCGAAAAGAAGCATGTCACGAATGATAGGGGATTTAAGTACACTGAAGGAAGGTTGCTTTTCCTCCGGTGACGGGGGTGTGTGTGGCGGTTCTTTAATGACGACGAGCAGCATAATAAAGTTAAAAAATAAGGCGCCGGTAGCGATAAAAAAAGAGGCGCGCATACCGAATACTTCGGAAAGTACGCCTCCGAACAGCGGGCCGATTACACTGCCGGCCGTCAAGGCACCTTGCATAATACCGAGGCAAAATCCTGTTTTCTCGGTAGGTGCATAAGAGGTCATGATGGCTAAAGTCATGGGCCAGAGTCCGGAAGCAAAACCTTGGAATAGGCGGACACATGCGAGTTGAATCGGCGTAGATACGACACCTCCGAGAAAATAACTGATTGATAATAAAAAGCTGGCACGTAATGCCATGAGTCGTTTTCCTCGATTGTCCGCCATACGCCCCCAGATAGGAGCCATAACGGAGCTGACAATGAAAGAAGCGGAAAAAATAATTCCCGACCAAAGATGAATATCGGCAGGGATTACCCCCAGTTCTTTTGTTAAATAGACGGGTAAAAAAGGAATGATCATCGTATAACTTGACGACATAAACAGCACATTACAGGTTAAGACGGCAAGACATAATTTCCAATTCATAAGAACACTCTTTTCCATGTGAATAAACTATTGTTTTATTATACGAGGGCTGATGCGGTATGACAAGGTGATTGCTATACTTTTACCGGGGAGGACGGTATAATAAAATTTATATTATGCAGGATTATTTAAGCTTTTAACGAGGTTATATTATGCTCCCTTATCTTTTGAAAAGACTCGGCGGAGCCCTGGTCGTTTTATGGGCTGTTATTACACTTACCTTTTTTTTAATGCATGCCGTCCCCGGAGGACCTTTTACAGCTGAAAAGAAATTACCACCCTCAGTTTTGACAGCTGTAGAAGCCAGGTATAAGTTAAATGATCCCTTGTGGAAACAGTATACGGACTATTTGGGTCATGTCGTGCAGGGAGATTTCGGCCCGTCCTTTAAATATCCCGGACGTACGGTAAACAATATTATCGCCGAAACAGCTCCGGTCTCAGCGGTATTAGGCGGTATCAGTCTGATTGTATCTTTGATTGTCGGCATTGTATCGGGACTTGCAGCGGCATCTCGCAAAAATTCACTTCTTGATTATGCCTGTCTGATTTTTGCTACCTTGGGGGTCTCCGTGCCCGGATTTATCATTGCGGCCCTCCTTGTTGAAGTATTTGCTTTTTGGTGGCCCGTATTACCTGCAGCTCTGTGGAAGGGACCGACTTATGCCGTCTTACCGGCTCTGGCATTAGCAGCCGCTCCTACGGCGTTTATTATGAGGCTCACCAGAGCCGGCGTACTTGATGCATTAGAGCAGGACTATATCCGTACGGCGCGGGCCGCCGGTGTCGGTAAATGGAGAATTTTATATCATCATGCACTTCGTAACGCACTCTTACCGGTAGTCAGTTATACGGGCCCGCTGGCAGCCTCTCTCCTTACCGGCAGTTTTGTTGTCGAGACGCTTTTTGCCATACCAGGCTTGGGTCGATATTTTGTGACCAGTATATATAACCGAGATTATACGGTTATTTTAGGAATCACCCTTTTTTACAGTATTTTCGTTATTTTCGTGAACCTTTTAGCAGATTTAATATATCCCTTGTTGGACCCGCGTATTTCTGTCACGAAGGGAGGAGAAAAGAAGTGATACGACATGATGATTTCGAGCCTGTACCGTTTGCAACAAGAAAGGCGGTGCAAAGAAGTCGTAGGCCCGTAACTTATCGAGGCCTGCAGCGATTAAAGAAAAATCGTTTGGCCGTGGCGGGAGGCATTATTATCTGTCTAATTGCGCTTTGGGCTCTCATCGGGCCCGCCTTTTCGCCCTATACGTATGATGGGCAGAATTTTGCCGAAGCCAATGCGGCTCCATCGGTACTGCATTGGTTCGGTACCGATTCTTTGGGCCGAGATTTATATACGCGTGTGCTTTACGGGGCACGGATATCCTTGTCCATCGGTATCGTAGCGGCACTTATTAATGTGACTATCGGTGTTATTTACGGCGGGATTGCCGGCTTTGTCGGAGGTAAGACAGATCGGATTATGATGCATATCGTGGATGTTTTGTACTCTGTGCCTGTTTTATTGTATGTTATTTTATTGATGGTTGTTTTTAAGCCGGGACTACTTAATATTTACATTGCTTTGGGCATTGCCTATTGGTTGAACATGGCACGCATTGTGCGCGGTCAAATTTTGAGTTTGAAGACGTCTGATTACATTACGGCTGCACGCTCCTGTAATGCAGGCTCTTTTGATTTATTGCGACGACATTTATTGCCCAATGCGGCCGGTCCGATTGTTGCCGCCTTGACGTTGTCAGTACCGGATGCAATTTTCACGGAAGCTTTTTTAAGCTTTATAGGCCTGGGGGTGTCGGCTCCCATGGCCAGTTGGGGCGTTTTGACGTCCGAGGGGATTAACAGCATCCGATCCTTTC
>NZ_JAQCUN010000055.1:4065-8392 GCF_027685385.1 Megasphaera sp. AF13-6AC | reverse complement strand
CCAAAAAGGCCAAGTGATCGAAAAGATAAGCGTGGCACAAGGCGGTAATAAGTACGAGAAGGCCACTCAACCTGCGGATCCATAGGTTTTTGTTCAGATGCCAATAATTAATTTGACCGCCGTGTAAAGAACGGTAGGTGTAAACCGCCCCGATTACAATGTGTACGGCCAGGATGATTTGAAAGGCTAACAAGAGGGGATATAACCCGATGTTACTCAAGCCTGTGAGTGAAGTGGCGCCCAAGATACTGTGCAATATAAAGAGTATCAGTAAGAGCGTAGCTACTACTCGCCCACATGATCTCATCGTCTCACCCCCGTCGGTCCCGTAAAAGCATCAATAATCTTAAGCACCGGGATTTTGGGAAGGTTCACGTAGAAAGCGGAACAGGCGAAACAGAGCGTTCCGGCTAAGAGGATGAGAAATAGAATGTAAATCCTGCGATGGTCGTCTTTAAAGGCGACTTTTTCTTTTTTTATCATATTCATCCCTCATAGTAATGATATAGTCGACCTTGCAGTATGCAATATTATTATAAAAGTAGGGTGAATAGACTGTCAAACGGCATAATAAGAAAAAACAACATTACATTTGATTAACAATATCGAAATTCCTATGAGTTTTTGTCATTCAACCTCGTGAATATAAGATTGAAAAATTGGAATGCATAATTTTCACCTTCAAGGAAAGTAAAATAAACGGCTATTATACAGCGAAAATTCATCTGTAACAATTCTTAAAGAATTTGACAGGCATATGTCACTTTGATATACTTAACACGAATTTAGAGATAATGATAACCCATATCATATAGAATGAAATTGAGTTATTAGTTATGATATGTGGCTGTCCAGTTTGTAATATACCGGAGGGATGAAAGTTGAACGGCTTGGAACTGTTTGAAAAGGGCGGCGCAGTTATGTATATCCTCGTCCTTTGTTCACTCGGGGTCGTAACGATTGCGGCGGAACGAATAGCGTTTTACAGACGGTTAAATAAGGGAACTGAACATTTCTTAGCCTGGTTGCCCTTGGCCCTACGTAATAACGGGGTACAGTACGTACTGGAAGATTGCGAACATGATGATTCGGCTGTAGCTTATGTGGCGACGCAAGGCATAAAAGAGGCTATGCGCGGCGGCGACGTAACTTTGGCACTTGACACGGCATACAATGATATATCCGGCCATTTACGGGCTCATTTAAACTATTTGGGTATGATTGTTACCCTGTCACCGTTGCTCGGATTGTTGGGGACTATTTCGGGCATGATTTCATCGTTTAACGTGTTCAGCATGCAAGCCGGTGAACCGACTGCTATTACAGGCGGTATCGGCGAGGCATTAATTGCTACGGCCACGGGTTTGTGTGTGGCCATCATGGCTTTGGTTATCCATACCGTGCTGGCTCAGAAGCTCGACGAAATACTGACGGCCCTGGATAAAGTTACGTCGGTTATTTTAGCCGAATGCGGTAAGAACGGAGAAAAGGTATGAGACGTGATCGAAGAATCCTGACTCAGCCGGCGGTTATTATCATTCCTATGATTGATATTATGCTGTTTCTTCTTGTGTTTTTTATGATTAGCAGCATTTCTATGATTCAAGCCAATGCTATTCGCGTCAACTTGCCTGCAGGACAGGCTGCGGAAAATGATGTAAAACCGCATACTGTGATGATTACTATTACGTCAAGCGGCGATATTCTATATGAACAGGAGACAAAACCGTCGTCGGATTTTGACGAAAAGATTAAAAAGAAAGTGGCTGAGGATCCCGATGCGGTTTTTGTCGTACGCGGCGACCGAAAAGCTCCGTATGAAAATATTGCGTATGCCCTTGATTCATTGAAAGCGGCAGGTGTACAACATATATCTATATCAGTTGATAAATAACGGGAAGGCGAGACAATGAGATTTAAATCTAAATGGAAACCGGCGGTCTTAATAGCCTTTGCAATACATGTCGTTATAATCGGTGTTTTCGGATTTTTAGTTCCTTGGATTGACGGCAGTGCCGATGCACCGCCGTCGGAGCCTACTGTCGAATATTCGGCGGGAGACGGTACGGATGGTGACGGCGGAGACGGTTCGAATCAGGATGAACAGCAGGATGAACAAAAAGACGAACCAAAAGATGAACAAAAAGAGGAAGCCCCGCAGCCGACGCAAGAACCGGTGACGCCCGTTCCGGAGACGGTTACCAGTCCCGTGACGGCTACGGATCCGTACAATGCTTTAGTCACCAAGTCGACACAAAACGGACAGCCGAGCGCAACGAAATCGACCGGCGGGGGCAAAAAAGGCAACGGTGGCGGGGGCGGCCAGAAACGAGGCAACCCTCCTATTACGGAACATACGGAATACCCTCCTCGCGGCATTGTCAAGTTTAAAGGCTATATTACTGTTCAAGCCTATATCAATACGGATGGGAAAGTGCCTCGCGGTAAGTTGATGACACCCGTCAGAGATCGTAATAATCCTGAAATGAATCGTATTAACTCCCTTGCTGTGGAATATGCTAAAAAGTGGCTTTTCAAACCGGCAACGGACGAAAACGGAAATCCTATTGCTTCATATAAGAATATTTCCATTCCCTTCAATTCACCTCCCAAATTGGAGAAAGAATAAGAGGTTTGTCTGTGAAAGTATGAAGACGTGAATACGTTAAAGGAGTGACTAATTAATGAATATACGCAAATGGCTGGTTGCGGCGGCAGCAGTGCTTCTGTTTTTCGGAAGCTCTCCCGATTCCCAGGCGGCACCCAGATGGGAGCAAGTCGGTCAACATGTAACTCAGTCTATTGACAATGCTGTAAAAACCTATGACTCGGGGAACGCGGAAGGCGCCAAGGCGGCTGTGAATGATGCTTATTACGGCATTTATGAAAAAGACGGCTTGGAACCGGCTATCAGAGCCAGCGTAGCGGCAAAAGACGCAGCGTTAACAGAGTATCAGTTCAGTAAACTGAAAAAGGTTATGAGCCAACCGAACAACAGTGCTCAGGTTCGAGAAGAAGCGGATAAATTGAATAAGATGGTTATGGACGACGTTTCCAAACTGGAAGGGAAGGGTGCTTCCGGTGGCGGTTGGGCAACCTTCGGTCCGGCTTTCCTGATTTTGCTTCGTGAAGGTATTGAAGCGATGTTGGTGCTGTTGGCTATCATTGCTTATTTACGCAAATCGGGAAATGACAAGTACTTGAAGACGGTTTATAACTATTCATTGGCAGCTATCGTTGCCAGCTTTATTACGGCTTACCTTTTCAGCACCTTGATTTCTCAAGAAGCGGGAGTCGGTGCAAGCCGCGAAATGATTGAAGGCGTTACGGCCCTGGTTGCCGTTGTCGTTTTGTTCTTTACCAGTGCATGGCTCGGAGCGAAATCGGATAAGAACGCGTGGAAAGAATATATTGAAAATATGATTAATACGACCATGACGACCGGGCGGGCACGAGCTCTCGGCATGGCGGCTTTTTTGGCGGTATATCGCGAAGGCGCGGAAGTTATCCTGTTCTATCAGGCCTTGTTTAATAATTCGTCCAGCGATACGCATCTTATCTGGGCCGGGTTCGGTGCAGGATGCGTGGTCCTTGCCGTTTTATTCTTCCTTATGCAGCATGGGATTTTACGCATTCCCTTGCGCCCTTTCTTCATCTTTACCAGTGCCTTAATGTATATCTTGGCAGTAAGCTTTGCCGGTGGCGGTATTGCGGAACTGCAGGAGGCCGGTGTCGTCAGCCAGACGGTTTTGGAATCATCCGTAATTCCTACCATCGACTATCTCGGCATTTACCCCACTGCAGAAACGCTGGGAGCCCAAGGATTTATGATCCTCTTGGCTATCGGTATGGTTTATTATAGAAGCAGAAAAAATCGCAATCACGATGAAGCTGCTCAAAATTCATAAAAGGAGTGTGTTCTCATGTTTAATTCCAAGTTTAAAAAATTGAAAGTTGCATTGGCAGTTGCCGCAATGGCAGGTTCTTTCGCAGCATTCGGCGGTCAGTCCACGTATGCTTTTGAAGAGTACCCCATCGGCGAAGAACAAGAAGTAAAAGACCAACACTTTAACGTGGCGTTAGTATACTTCCAACCGGTACAGATGGAACCGGCAGGCGTTATGCTTAGCCCTGATAAAGCGGATCTCCATATGGAAACGGATATTCATGCAACAGAAGGTAATAATACGGGCTTCGGCGTAGGCGAATGGATCCCCTACCTGACAGTTCACTACAAGTTTACGAAGCAGGAAACGGGCGAAACGATGGAAGGCGTATTCATGCCTATGAATGCTGACGACGGTCCTCACTACGGTGCTAACTTGAA
>NZ_JAQCUN010000055.1:0-4055 GCF_027685385.1 Megasphaera sp. AF13-6AC | reverse complement strand
TGCTAACTTGAAGATGCTCGGTGCCGGCACCTATGATTGCGAATTTACAATCGACAGCCCGTATCGTATGAACTACGGTTTGCACGTAGATAAGGAAACCGGTGTTGAAGGTCGTTTCTGGAACGAACCGGTTGTTCTCCACTGGACGTTCAACTACGTTCCTCGTAACTGGTAAGCATATTTGAACGCATAACCTGAAGAAGCAGCGTCCTGCCGGCCGGACCGTAATAGTCTTATTACGACCGGATGGCGGGACGTTCTTCTTATGTAAAGGAGTACAACATGTTACAGGCATTTCTCTTGCAATTTATTCCGGCCATGGTACAGGGCGTTACTTTGGCAATCCCTTTAGGGATTCTTTTAGCCGTTTTTTTACGGCTGGATCTTCCGGAATACAAGAATACACTGAAAAGAGCCCTTTATTGGGGGTTTTGGCTGTCTCTTTTCTTTGTGGCCGTCAAAGTCGGTACGCGGAATGCTATTACGAGAGAAGGTTTTGAAGCACTTACTATTGTAATAGCCATTGTTGCCGAAGTCGTTTTACTTGTCATGCTGTTCTTTAAACGCGACTTATCGAAAAAGGTCAATAAAGTCGTGACTATGAGTGCTTTCGTATTGGCCATTATGTTTATTCTTTTTCACGGAATGGAACTTTGGCTCATGCCGTATCAAATCTTTATCGGTGCGACAGGGAAATATATGACGCTCAACTTCCTTATTGAAAATCTGGGCTTTTTAACCGGTATTCTCTTTGGACTTTTAAGTGCCGCCGTTACGTATGAAGCGGCAGCAGCCTTGAATTATAAGCGACTTCTTTTCGTCTTTTTTGTACAAATTATAGCGTTATTTATTGAACAGATTTTATATGCTATTCGCGTTGCCATGGCCAGACAGTTTTTACCCAGCGGATCGCTGATAAAGGTAATGGCACCTATTATTAACAACCAGGATGTGCTGGTATTTGTTATTTATGCGGCTGTTCTCTTTGTGCCTCTTACGCTGTTTTCACAACCTAAACCGCAACGCCCCGAAGGGAGCAATCCGGCGGAATACAGGCGGATTGTTGCCAATGCCAAATCGAAGCGTAGATGGGGCGTAGGGACGGTCGTACTTTTAATAATCATGACCGGTCTGTCGTCTTTCGGTTGGTCCTATGCCAACCATAAGGAACAAATTGTTCCGGCTGTACAGGTACAGGCACAAAACGGTAGGATCGCCATTGATTTGAATGAATTTGCCGACGGCCATTTACATCGCTATACCTACAGAGGGTCCGGCGGTGAAGGCGTACGGTTTATAGTTATATTAAAGGGCGGATCGGCATACGGAGTAGGCTTGGATGCTTGCGAAATTTGCGGACCTACAGGGTATTATGAAAAAGACGGGCAGGTAGTGTGCAAGCTCTGCGACGTCGTCATGAATAAGGCGACTATAGGGGTTAAGGGCGGTTGCAACCCCATACCTGTTAAATATACTATTGAAGGCGGTAAGCTTGTTATCGATGCCAACGAGTTGGAAGCGAACCGCAAGGTATTCCGTTAAGAAGGGGGTGAAGGTATGTTCTGGACCATGGTAAAAGGGGCCCTTGTAAGACAACGAGGACGGTTTTTTCTGATTGCTTTGACCGTCGCACTCGGCGTATCTCTGGCGGCGGCTATGCTCAATGTTATGTTTGACGTAGGTGACAAGGTCAATCAGGAATTAAAGGCCTTCGGTGCCAACATTACGGTTGCTCCGAAAAACGCTTCGCTTCTTAACGATGTATACGGCGTCGGCAGCGACAGCGGACATAAAGAGTATTTGAATGAAGAAGATTTGGGGAAGATCAAAACGATTTTCTGGACCAATAATATTGTAGCCTTCACACCCATGCTGAACGGTACGGTAAGTGTGAACGGACAAAATGTGAACCTGACGGGTACGTGGTTTAATTATCACATGACGTTGCCGACAGGCGATGCTTTCGATACGGGCGTAGAAGAAATGAAATCGTGGTGGCAAATTGACGGGGATTGGCCGAAGGATAATACGGATCAGGTTCTCATCGGCCAGAAGTTGGCTGAGTCGCTGCAAGTTAAGACCGGGGATACCCTTTCGTATCGTCGTGCCGACGGGACACAAGGGCAGTTTGTTATTGCCGGGATCGTTTCAGGCGGCGGCAACGAAGACAATGCTATTCTGGCAAGTCTTCCCGTTGTGCAACAAGCCTTGAATCTGAAAGGGAAGGTCAGTGAAATCGAAGTCAGTGCCATTACGACACCTGAAAACGATTTGGCTCGAAAAGCGGCTGCCAACCCGGAACGTCTGTCTCAGGCAGAACGGGAAATCTGGTATTGTACGGCCTATGTAAGTTCTATTGCTTTTCAGATTGAGGAAGTTGTCAACAATTCAAGTGCTCGGCCTGTTCGGCAGATTGCCGAGTCGGAAGGTAAAATTCTCGATAAAACTCAGCTTCTTATGCTCCTTATTACGGTTCTCAGCCTGATCAGCGCCGCTTTAGGTGTTTCCAATCTGGTCAGTGCCAATGTTATGGAACGGAGCCGGGAAATCGGGTTAATGAAGGCTTTGGGAGCTAAAAATTACGAAGTCATTCTTATGATTTTGACGGAAACTTTAATAGCCGGGATTTTGGGCGGTATCGTAGGGTATTTTATCGGCATGGGATTTGCACAGGTAATCGGTTATACCGTATTCGGTTCGGCTATTGCCAATAATATTATTGTAGTACCTATTGTCGGGGCTCTAATGGTTGCCGTTATCTTGTTGGGCAGCGTACCGGCGATTCGAACCTTACTTTCCTTGCAACCCGCAAGTGTACTTCATGGCAGGTGATTTGTATGATAAAAAAATATAAAATGTTTTTTACGATGGTTATACATGCCCTGCTGCGCAGACACACGCGTATGCTCGTAGCTCTCTTGGCTGTTGCCGTCGGAGCGACGATTATTTCGGGCATGATTACGGTGTATGAAGAAGTGCCTCAGCAGATGGGGCGTGAATTCCGTGCATACGGGGCTAACCTTTTGATTCTTCCCAACGGCGATAAGGGTACCTTTAATGAAGGGGAACTGTCTACAGTAAATCAATTACTTTCAGGCAATGAAGTCGTAGGCGTAACCCCCTTTTTGTATGATACGATTGAAGTGAACAAGCAACCCGTAACGACGAGCGGTACCGATTTCGAGGCGGCTAAGAAGGTCAATACCTATTGGCAGGTCCGCGGGCAGTGGCCGCAAAAAGGAGAGCGGGAAATCCTCCTCGGTGCGGAATTGGCCAAGAAGATTTCTCGTGACCCGGATAAGCTCATCGGTCAAAATGTGACGGTCAGTGCCGGTGAAGGTAAGGCCATGAGAAACTTTAAGGTAGCCGGTATCGTAGCAACAGGCAGTAAGGAAGAACAGTTTGCTTTCATTGATTTGAAAGAAATGCAAGACCTTTCCGAAAAGCCGAATCAAGTAAGTTTGGCACAGGTCAGTATTGTAGCTGACGGAGATAAGCTGAACGGAATTATTGCGGATCTCGATAAGGGGGATGCCAATATTCAGGCTCAACCTGTACAGCAGATTACCCGCTCTGAAGGAAATGTATTGGGGAAATTGCAGGTCCTCGTCCTTCTCGTTACGATTGTCGTCCTCATGTTGACCATGATTTGCGTAACAACGACGATGATGGCCGTTGTTACGGAACGTCGTAAAGAAATCGGTCTGAAAAAGGCGTTGGGAGCAAGTAATAAGAACATAGTCATCGAGTTCTTCGGTGAAGGGTGTGTTCTCGGCGGTATAGGCGGTGTTTTGGGAAGCGGCTTCGGATATGTATTTGCCCAAGGGGTCAGTATGAATGTCTTTAATCGGGCTATCGACTTCTCGCCGTCCGTGGCACTTATATCCATTATCTTATCTATCTTGGTTACCGGTGCGGCCAGCCTGGTGCCCGTCCGAATTGCGACAAGCGTCGATCCGGCCATTGTCCTTCGCGGCGAATAAGGGAGGAACCTCATGAGTTTATTGGAATTAAAAGATGTGTCCATGGCCTACAACGGTAAGGTCATGGCATTA
>NZ_JAQCUN010000054.1:0-8589 GCF_027685385.1 Megasphaera sp. AF13-6AC | reverse complement strand
GTATTGGCAAGGCATAAAACAAAGGATCGATAAAGTCGGAAAAACTCCGTTTTCGCACCTTATCATGCCATAGAAAAAAGATACGACCCATAACAGCTTGCCCCATGAGTACCGCTATCATCCACAACGTATACACGCCGACTCTGGAGGGATAGGATTGCCAAAATTCCGTACTTCTTAGCGCTCCTAAAAAGGCCGTTCCGAAAAGGAGTGCCACAACGGTCGCATAAATCAGTAACCCTGTAGACGGGTACACGGACTTCCCGAAAAGACGCATATCTCTACGTCGCAGCCAAGGCGGAACAGTAAGGATTAATACACCAAGCAGTAACGGCGACAGACTCGTAAAGAAAATCCGATCGGACACGAAGGTGCCGAACGGTAATGGCAAAATCCACAATGCGGACCAAGCAACGGCGGCTACGAGACCTTTAAGGGTTTCCCGCATAAACCGACTCTCCTTTCCGCATTTTACGACCCGTCAGTATGCAAGCAATAGTTAAGGTAAGAACCAAATCGGCATACATGAGAATTATAAAGACCAAGTCTCGGCCGGCGGCAGGCCATTGCCAAAAAGGTGTCAGACATTGCATCAGATTGCCGTGTTCTACAACAGCATACACGGCAGCAGCGACAATAATCCGCGCCGCCACGATACCTATACGGCGAATGCGCACATTTTTATCGCCGAAAGCGGCTCCCGCCATCCCTACATAGGCCAAGGGAATAACCGTCGATAAAAAACCGTAGGAAACTGCAGCCACAACGGCACTGGATCCACTATGAATCGTATAGGCGCCGATGGGTATAAGAATGGTAAAAAAGCTCATATACAAAGCCTGCTTACACACATCTTTCCATAAGGACATACCAAACCCTCCGTATTATACTTCATTATTTTTTAAGTATATCAAAAAAATACATCTCATCATAGGCTTCCCCTTTTACCTAAAGATCGCTTATATTATAATAACGGGTATGTACGGAGGTCAGAATGAAACGAAAATACTTTTTCTTTGATATTGACGGAACCTTGGGCTTAAAACTGACAAAGCAGTTGCCGGCCGATACGGCTTATTGCCTGAAACGACTGGTACAAAAAGGACACTTTATCGCCATTGCGACAGGTCGAGCCCAATATGATGCGGCCCACGTCGCCAAAGCATACGGCATTCACTCATTTGTCGCCGACGGCGGTAACAGTCTTACACTGGACGGAAAAATCCTTAAGCTTGAGCCATTACCACTCACAGCCGCCAAGGCCGTTTTGCGAGAATTTGAAAAACAAGGTATTCCTTGGGCGGCTGCTACGGAAAACAAACCGATTATGCGTTCCAAATACGACAGCTTTGACATCTCCGGGTATACTCATTTTGAACAACATTACGGTACGGATGACACTATTGATTCCATTCAAGCCGTTTACAAGATTTTTTTCGATTGCCCTGCAGTTATGCCGAACTTACACGGCCTCCCCGTCATTCCTTATTTAGGAAACCGTCTTTTAATAGAACCGACTCACAAAGAAAAAGGGATTTTCGAACTCATGAAAATGATGGGTGAGTCTCCGGAAAATGTTGTAGTTTTCGGTGACGGCATGAACGATATTTCCATGTTTACAAAGCCGTTTTTTTGCATTGCCATGGGTAATGCAAAAAAAGAACTCAAAGACCGTGCAGACTACATAACAGACCGCAATGATGCGGGCGGAATCGTAAAAGCGTGCAGTAAATTCGGCTGGATTTAGTATTATTACATATGCTACATAAGGAGTTTTATTATGAATAAAACCTTTGCTTCTCTGGGTATTAACGCCTCTCTCGTGGAAGCTTTGACAAATCAACATATTACGGAACCTACGGCTGTTCAGGAACAGGCCGTACCGGCTGCCCTTAAGGGGCATAATCTCCTCGTCCAGGCACAAACCGGTACAGGTAAAACCTTGGCTTTTCTTCTACCGATTTTCCAAGGTATAAAAAAAGACGCGTCTATGACACAAGCCTTGATTATGGCACCGACACGCGAGTTATCAGAACAGCTTGCCACCGTCGCCGACTCTTTTACGCCTGTTACGGGCTTGGACATTCTCAATCTTATCGGCGGCAAAACCATTGAAAACCAATTGCAGAAATTGCACCGTCGGCCTCAAGTCATTATCGGTACACCCGGTAGACTCTTAGACCATTGCCGCCGCAACTCTCTCGACTTGAGCGGTGTTCACTATGTCGTCGTCGATGAAGCGGACCAAATGCTACAGTCCGGCTTTTTATCGGAGGTGGACGAACTTATCGGCATGACTCCGAAAAAAAGGCAACTCCTCTTTTTTTCCGCTACCATCCCCGATAAAGTACGCAGCCTTGCCAAAAAGCATATGGATCGGCCCCTAAGCCTTACTGTCCGTGAAGGCGAAACGATTACGCTGGAAAATATAGAACAGCGAATTTACATGATGAGCGAAGATCGCAAATTTGAAAAACTCTGTGATATGCTCACCGAATTTAACCCCTACCTGGCCGTTGTCTTCTGTAATACGAAAGACCGAACTAAGAAACTGGCGGGCGATCTTATTGCCCGCGGTTTTAACGTCGCTGAACTGCAAGGCGATATGTCTCAAGGGCGCCGTAATCAGGTGATGCGTGATTTTGCCAAGGCCAAGACACAAATTCTCGTCGCTTCGGATATTGCCGCCCGAGGTATTGATATTGAAGGGATTTCCCACGTTTTCAGTTACGATGTCCCCGGTGATACGGACTACTATATTCACCGTATCGGGCGTACGGGACGTGCCGGATCTTCAGGACTATCCGTCATGTTCGCGACAGGTTCCGATGAAGACAAAATTCGGCGCATTGAACACACTATACAAGCAACGATCACAAAATACACGGCTAACGGTAAGATTAAGACAGTAGGAGCCAATAAGGCTCCTAAGAAAAAGCGAGTCTACAAAGACACCCGCCCGGCCAGCACCTACCAGGCTACTAAAAAGAAAGTACATAAAACAAAGCACAAGGGTGCCGATCACCGACGTCGCAAATAAGAAACAGTAATAACAGATGAATCTACGTATACTATAAGGAGACAGACATGAACAAATACGAAATAGAAACCGTCGAATTAAAAGCGCCTAATCTGAATCGCAATGATTTAGCTTATGCTATGAAATATCGCTATGCATGCAAAAGATTTGACTCAGCTAAAAAGATTTCCGACGACGATTGGAATGCTATTCTTGAGTCCGGCCGATTAGCACCGACATCTCTCGGTTTTGAAGCCTTCCGGTTATTAATAGTACAAAACCCGGATATCCGCGAAAAAATGAAACAATACGGCTGGGGAATTTTAGCAGGTCTCGAAGCCAGTCACGTAGTCGTATTCCTGGCTCGCAAAAAGTCGGATCTGGAATTTGATTCCCCCTACATCCGCCATATTCAAGAAGAGGTAAAACAATTACCGCCTGAAGTAGATGCTGCCTATCGCCAAAAATATGCTCAATTCACTACTGAAGATTATAAAACATTTGAATCTGAACGGGCTGCCTTCGACTGGTCTTCCAAGCAGGCCTACATCGTCATGTCCAATATGATGACTATGGCGGCTTATGAAGGACTTGATTCTTGCCCCATGGAAGGCTTTAATCAAGATAAGATGACCGCCTTTTTGGGTGATGAACTCGGTCTGTTCGATACGAACCGCTTCGGAATTGCCGTTATGGCAGCCTTCGGTTATCGCGACGAAAAACCGCACCGCAACAAAACACGCCGCACCTTGGATGAAATCGTTCAGGTTGTTGAATAAAAACCGAGAGGCTGTACGGAATGAAAATACATTCCGTACAGCCTCTTTTGTATGTGTCTAGACACTAAAAACTGTCGTTCCGTCAATAATTGTCTCTTTTACTTGTAAAGTATCTTCATCAAGAAGGACTATATCCGCCGCCTTACCGACTTCAAGGGATCCCAACTGATGATCCAAGCCGAGACTTACGGCTACATTCAAGCTTGCCGCCGCTACGGCTTCTGGCAAGGACGCACCCGTATTATGCATGAATCGACGTACACCGTCAGCCATGGTAAGAACACTGCCTGCTAAAGTTCCGTCTGCCAATTCCGCACAATTCTCGTGAACGAAAACCTTCTGTCCGCCCAATTCCGACTCACCGTTTTCTGTCAAGCAAGCTCTGATGGAATCGGTAATCAAGATGATACCGTTCCTCCCCTTTGCTATATACGCCAACCTTTGTGCTGCCGGATGCAGGTGTACATCATCACAAATAAGTTCGCACACGGCCCGTTCATCCGTCAAAGCCGCACCTACCACACCCGGCTTGCGGTGATGTAGAGGTGATTGAGCATTATATAAGTGAGTCACATGATAATGATCAAGACCTGCCAAGCGCTCTGCCAGCTTTTCATACGTAGCGGCACTATGCCCGACAGAAACTATGATTCCCGCCTTTTTGCACGCTTCTAAAAAAGAGTTGTCGGGTAAAGTCTCCGGCGCCAGAGTAACGATGCGTACCGTATCTATAAAGGGTTCTATTAACGAAAAATCGGCCTTAACAATATGGGTGCTCTTTTGAGCCCCCTTATAGACATCATTGATGAACGGCCCCTCCATATGGGCACCCAGGACTTTTGCCCCGATACACCGCTCCTTCATATAACGGCGAATACGAGTCAATGCACGCGTAATACTTTGCGGATCATAAGTCATAGTCGTCGGCAGAAAGGCCGTAACACCCGTTTCGGGCAAGCGTTTTGCCATGACGGCTAACGCTTGAGGATCGTCATCCATGACATCGACGCCTCCCAGGCCGTGAATATGTTCATTAATAAAGCCCGGCACCGCAATATAGCCGCTTCCGTCCGTTATAACACGGCATTTTCCTGCTTGAAAGTTATCAGTGCTCACGATTTGCTGAATTCCGCTCTCATCATAGACAAGAACACGGCCGGTAAGAACCGTCTCTTTCGTCACTATACGGCTGTTTATTATAGCTTTCATGAACTGCCTCCTGCCTTCGAAATGCGTAATCCGCCCTTATAGATCGTATGTGTTTTATTGTACACTTCGCCTGACTGTATGTCTATGAACAGGACTTTCCCGAAAGAGTGGTTATATAAAGGCCGAATAAAAAGCGGTTCCGAAAGGAGCCGCTTTTTATTCAGCAAATTAGATTTCATCCAAATGATCGATAATATCTTTACACGCAATACATCCCGGGCAATCACAAAATTCCGCACCTTGCGCCTTAATTTCTTCGGCATGTTTCAACATGGCATGAGCCGCTTCTTTACCGAACAATTCCGCTGCCGTAGAAGAACCCATAAAATCAATAGTTTCGTCAATAAGAGCAATATTTTCCTTCACAACAGTCGGCAACTCTTTCGTCAATCCGGCTTGCTTATCCGTTCCTTCAGCCCCTAACCATTCATTGGCGAAGGCCTTTACCGTTTCATTACTTGATGCCGCATCTGCCAAGGCCTGTACTTTTGCTTTCAATTCTTCGTGTGTCATAGTAACCTCCTGAATTTACGTCGCTTGCTTACTGAAACTGCATCGACTCATATTTATTACACACTCATTATAGTAGCTTACGCTTACACTGAATAGTAGAATTATTTCCGATAGGTACTATCAAATATGATAGATTTAGGTCGTTTACTGCCTATTTTTTCAAAAATATTTGTACATATAAAAAAGATACTGTTAATGAGTTGACTCCTTTATGCGGTGTGCTATATTGATAAATAAGCATGTATTACCTACCGTTTATTTACAAAAAACGTTTAAAAGGAGATTTCTATGTCAGACACACTCACCAACATACATGACCTCGTAGGACGATGCCCCTTTGCAACAAGCCAAAAGGTCTTAGCCGGCAAGTGGGTACTCTTAATCTTGCACGAACTGGCAGAAGGTCCTGTTCGCTTTCGAGAACTTGAACGTCGTTTGAATCCCATTACTCAAGCCACTCTGACACGAGCACTCCGACAAATGGAACATGACGGTCTTATCTCCCGCAAGGTCTATGCCACAGTCCCGCCGAAGGTAGAATACAGCCTATCGGAAGTGGGATCCGAGTTTCGCACAGTCCTGACCGCTTTAGAATCTTGGGGACTGAAATACATTGAATTCATGAAAGAGTCAGGTCGTATCTGATTCAACACAAAAAAAGAGTCATAGCAGCGGCTATTCATCAGCCCGTTGCTATGACTCTTTATTCGTTTGTTCTATTTGCGGCTATAAAGTCCCGCTTTTTTCATCATGCTGTCCAAGAAGTTCTTTACTTCGTCACTTGCATTTACCATAGGCAGCCGGAATACGCATTTAGACGTAATCTTCAACATTTGGCAGCACTCTTTGACAGGTATCGGATTAACAGTCGTGAAGATTCCCGTCATGACATCAAGGTATTTTTGATTGATAGATGCAGCCGCTTCCATGTCTCCGTTCTTGCAGCACTGTACGATGGCATTCATTTCTTTGCCGATAATATGTGATGCCACACTGATAACCCCTGTGCCTCCGACAGCTGTAATAGGCAATGTCAATGCGTCTTCACCGCTATATACGCGGAAGTCCTCTTTAGTGTCGCGAGCAATCTTCGTAGCCGCCACCAAGTCACCGCTGGCTTCTTTTATGCCTACAATATTGGGGAAGTCCGCAGCCAGTCGCACTACCGTTTCAGGCAAGATTTTACCACCCGTCCGCCCCGGTACATTATAAATAATAACAGGTAATGATACGGCCTTTGCCACTGCCGCAAAGTGTGCGTAACACCCGTCCTGATTCGGCTTATTGTAATAGGGTACTATTACGAGCAGACAGTCAACGCCGGTTTTCTCAGCTTTTTTGGCAAATTCAACAGTAGCCGCCGTATTGTTAGAACCTACATTCGCCATAATCATAGTACGATCGCCGTATTCATCGGCGGCAAACCGGAAAAGACGCAATCTTTCTTCTTCCGTCAGTGTAGCACCTTCACCGGTCGTACCGGCAACGAGTAACCCGTCCGAACCGTTTCCAAGCAAATATCTTGCCAATGAATCAAACTCGTCAAAGTCAATATTCCCGTTTTCATAAAAGGGCGTGACCATAGCCGTAATAACGTTTCCGAACTTCAACATAACCCGTACTCCTCCTTATATATCGTGTTTTATCATATATTCCGCAATTTGCAACGCATTTAAAGCGGCCCCTTTGCGGATTTGATCCCCCGATACCCAAAGATTGACGGCTTTGGGATTAAATAAATCCTTACGGATGCGACCTACATACACATCATACTTTTCCGAAGTATACAAGGGCATGGGATATTCCATTTTAGCCGGATTATCCTGAACCTGTGCCCCCGGAAAAGCATCGATAGCACGACGAATTTCTTCAACGGTCAGTTCTTTTTCCGTTTCCACATAAACCGATTCGGCATGACTGCGGAATACGGGCACGCGAACCGTTGTCGGTGTAACGGCAATAGTATCGTCATGGAAGATTTTATGTGTCTCATTGACCATCTTCATTTCTTCCTTAGAGTAATCGTTGTCCATAAAAACATCAATTTGCGGCAATAGATTAAAAGCAATGGGATAGTGTTTATCCAAGCTCTTTGTAGGCAAGATTTCCGCTACCGGTTCTTTTCCCGCCATAACATCTTCCACTTGTTTACGCAGTTCATCAATGCCTTCCTTACCGGCGCCGGATACAGCCTGGTATGTGCTGACCACAATTTTAGTAATTTTAGACAAGTCGTAAATAGGCTTTAAGGCCATTAGCATAATAATGGTCGAACAGTTCGGATTGGCAATAATCCCCTTATGCTTACGAATGTCTTCAGGATTCACTTCGGGAACAACCAACGGTACATCGGGATCCATGCGAAAGGCACTGGAGTTATCAATGACAACACACCCTCGTTTTACCGCTTCGGGGGCTAATTCTTTACTGATGGACCCGCCGGCAAACAAGCCGATGTCAACGCCTTCAAACGATTCGGGTTTCGCTTCTTCTACCGTATACTCCTTACCGTTAACCGTCAGCTTCTTACCTTCCGAACGTTTGGATGCCAACAACTTCAAGGAACTGTACGGGAAGTTGCGTTCTTCTATTAATCTGATAAATTCCTGTCCTACAGCACCGGTAGCCCCCAAAATGGCTACAGACGGATTCTTCGTACTCATATGTAAAGCCTCCTGTACAGTTTTATAAATAGTGTTCCAAGCCGAAGGTCACACCCTTGCGGGAATCCACCTTCTTTACGGCTAAGACAACGCCGGGCATAAAGGATTTTCTGTCCAACGAGTCGTGACGGACCGTAAGGATTTCCCCGTAGCCGCCGAAAAGCACTTCCTGATGTGCCACATACCCGGGCAGCCGTACGCTATGTACGGGTATGCCCTCCACCGTAGTGCCTCTGGCTCCGGTAAGACTTTCGTGTGTTTTGTCCGGAGCCGGTTCCGCACCGGCTTCACGACGAGCACGGGCTATTTTTTCAGCCGTCATTTTGGCCGTACCGGACGGAGCGTCTAATTTATTATTGTGGTGTAGCTCAATGATTTCTACATCAGGCAAGTATTTAGCGATTTC
>NZ_JAQCUN010000053.1:0-8652 GCF_027685385.1 Megasphaera sp. AF13-6AC | reverse complement strand
TATGGCCGTACTCCTTATTTCTCATAATTTGGGCATTATTGCCCGTATGTGTCGGCGAGTTTATGTCATGTATGCCGGTACCGTCGTGGAGGAGGCAACGACAGAACGACTTTTTGACGAACCGGCCCATCCGTATACGAAAGGCCTTTTATCGTCCCTACCGGCTTTACATGATAAGGGGGAGGTATTGAAAGGAATAGGAGGACAGGCCCCGGACTTATTCCATTTGCCGCAGGGCTGCCGCTTTTTTTCGCGTTGTCGTGACGGCATGCGCATTTGTGAACGCTTGGAACCGCCTACATTTGATCTGGAAAAGGGACAAAGGGTGGCGTGCTGGCTGTATAGCCCTGAAAGGAGTGCGTCTTCATGTATCTGATAGAGGCACGGCACGTGCGCAAGGACTTTGTGACGAAACGGAATATTTTCGGTAAGCCGGTCCGTACCATTACGCCTGTTCTGGATGTCTCCCTGGGCATATTGAGAGGTATGACAGTCGGGCTCGTCGGCGAATCCGGTTGCGGTAAATCCACTTTTCTTAAAACAGTACTCGGTCTTGCCGGAACCTGGGGCGGGGAGATTTATTATAAAGGCCATAATGTCTTACTGCCTGAAACGGCACAGGAATTCAGACGAAATGTACAAATGATTTTCCAGGACCCTTATTCATCCTTGGATCCGCGCATGAACATAGAGGACATTATCAGTGAACCTCTTTATAATTATAGAATCGGCACAGCTTCACAGCGGCGGCAGAAAGCTGCCGAGCTTTTGGAACAAGTAGAACTTCCCAAAGAGGCGGCTCATCGCTATCCGTTCGAGTTTAGCGGGGGACAACGACAACGAATCGGAATCGCCAGAGCCCTGGCTCTGAATCCGGAGTGTATCTTTTGTGATGAACCCGTATCGGCTCTTGATGTATCCGTACAGGTTCAGATTATTAACATGCTGAAACGATTGCAAAAAGAACGAGACTTATCGTATCTTTTTATTTCTCATGATTTGTCGGTTGTCTATTATATGAGCGATTATATAGGGGTTATGTACGGCGGATGTATCGTCGAATATGGATGTAGTGAAGATATTTACAGGCGGCCGCTACATCCGTATACAAAGTTGTTGCTTCAATCGATACCGAAGGCGGAACCGTCCCGTAAGAAGGCGATTGTGTCGGTACTTACAGAAGAAAAGGCAGAAGAAGGGGCCTGTGCTTTTTATCCTCGCTGTTCTTTTTCGAATCGTCGTTGTCTGATAGAAGTCCCGGTTTTGAAAAAATATGAAAATAATCGAGTTATAGCTTGTCATTATGTAGAAGGAGGGGCTGTATGAGGCGGATAGTTGTACTATGTATGTGTCTTATAGCCCTTGTTCTTGTCGGGTGTAGTGAGGAGAGGGTATGGCAGGAGAAGGCCGTCGTATACGCATTGGAGGCGGAGCCGTCCGATCTGGATCCGGCTATGACTACCTCTTTACCTGAAAGTATTGCGGAACTCCAAATTTTTGAAGGCCTGACTCGTCTTGATAAGGACAATGTACCGCAGCCCGCCTTGGCGGAGCGGTGGAATGTATCCGATGACGGCAAAACCTGGACCTTTGTATTGCGGCCCGGCCTCGTTTGGAGTGACGGCACGGCCATAACGGCCGATGATTTCGTGTATTCTTGGTTGCGTGTTTTATCGCCTGAGAAAGCATCGGAAAATGCATATATGCTCTTTTGTATTGATAAGGCGGAAGAATATTTTTCCGAAAAAGCTACGGCGGAAGACGTGGGTATTAAAGCTCTGGATCATCGTACCTTACAAGTCCGATTGAAGAATCCCGTACCTTATTTTCTGAATTTGACCGCCTTTCATTGTTTTTATGTCGTACCGCGGCAGGCTGTTGAAAAAAATCCCGACACGTGGGCAGCTACGGCTGATTTTCCCTGTAGCGGACCTTTTCGCATTACGTCGTGGATCCATTCAGGAGAAATAGACTTCGTTAAAAATGAACATTATTGGGATGCGACTGCCGTAAGGACAGAGAGCTTACAGTTTCCTATCAGTGATTCCCAGGCTACAAGATTGACTATGGTTGAAAGCGGCCAGGCAGACATGATGACAGAGCCGCCGCCGGCAGATGAAGCACGGTTGGAAGAAAAAGGGTTATATCGAGTTGCACCGTATTCGGGCCTATATTATTACGTATTCAATGTGACGGTACCGCCCTTTGATGATGTAAGGGTACGCCGGGCCTTTGCCGAGGCTATTGAGCGGAAAAATTTAGTAGAACACGTTGTACGTAGTCACAAACAACCGGCATATTCATTGGTGTCTCCCGAAATCTCCGACTCGGAAGGGCATGAATTCAGAAAGGCCGGTGGAGATATACAGTACGAAGATGCTGCCGAGGCAAAACGGCTTTTACAGGAAGCGTATGGGAATAAGAGTTTACCGGAAATTACAGTCCTCTATAATACGAATGAGTTGCATAAGGCTATTGCTGAAAGCCTGCAGGATATGTGGAAGCGGAACTTGGGGGTTACGGTATACTTGCGTAACCAGGAATCTAAAGTCTTTATGGAGGCCAGAGCCAACGGCGACTACCAGATTGCTCGGGCTTCGTGGATTGCCGACTATGATGATCCGATGACCTTTTTGGAAGTCTTTTCGGCCCAGGACAACGATGCGCAATATCACAATCCTAAATATAATGCACTCATTGAAGAGGCTCAGCAAACCAATGATAAAACACGGCGGAACGAACTCATGCATGAGGCGGAAAAACTGTTGTTTGATGACTGTGTAATCATTCCGATTTACTATACGACGCAGCCTTATGTGGTGCGTCCCGGTATTAAGGAGTATCATTGGTCGCCATTAGGACTCATAGATTTTAAATATGCATATAAAGAGCAGGTGAGATAATGTTTTATCCTTCAGGGTTAAAGCCGGGCGATACGATTCGAGTAGTAGCTCCTGCGGCATATAATTGCAGCGACGAATGGGAGCGTTGTAGAGAGTTGTTATGTGAATGGGGGTATAAGGTAAAGGCAAGCCCCTTTGTAGACTCTCAATGGGGGTATTTGGCAGGTCGAGATGAGGAGCGGGCAAGGGATTTGGAGGCGGCTTTTATGGATGATGAGTGTGCTGCCGTCCTTTGTTTGCGCGGCGGCTACGGGTCGACACGGATTTTAGATCTCATTGATTATGACCTTATTCGCAGGAATGCTAAATTGTTTATCGGCTTCAGTGATATAACGGCTCTGCATACCGTTTTCAGACAAGCGTGTGATATGGCTGTTATACACGGCCCCATGGCTTTGTCATTGGGAAGAAAAAGCAGTGACTTTACACGCGAAGGATTTAAAGACATGTTGACAAGTCCGTGGAAGAAGCGGATATTAACCGAAAAAAACGCCGGGCTGCAACCCTTGGTGGAAGGGCGGGCTTGCGGACGACTGGGGGGAGGGAATCTGATGCTTCTTTCCGTTACGTCCGGTACGCCTTATGCTTGCAAAGAAGATAATGTGATTCTCTTTTTGGAAGAAGTGGGAGAGGAAGCTTACTCGCTGGATCGCATGTTTCGTCAATTGGAGCAAAGCGGACTTATTGAGCGCGCGGCGGCTGTTTTGTTCGGTGAGTTTCACCGTTGTATACCGACGGAAAAAGCAGATGGTGAGTTTACAGTTGAAGAAGTGATTCGTCAGTATGCCCGCCGCTGGCAAAAGCCGGCAGTATTCGGTATTCCGGCAGGGCATGGTGAAGATAATCTTTGTCTACCATTAGGCGTTTATTGTACGGTAGATGTTCGGAGTGATAGTGTGACTATAACCTATGGGGGGCGCAAAGACGATGAATAAAAAAGAATTAAAAGAGCGTCTATGGGATGCTGTCGATGAATATGAAGAATTATTAAGGCACATCGGCACAACCTTATATGAACATCCTGAAACAGGAAAGAAGGAATATAAGGCGGCGGCAGAATTAAAAAATATTCTTTCTCGCCAAGGGTTTACGGTAACCAATCCTGTTGAGGAATGCTTTCCGACAGCTTTCGAGGCCGTCAAGGGGTCGGGGGCTGTACATATCGGTTTTTTGGCGGAATACGACGCTTTGCCCGAACTGGGGCATGCGTGCGGTCATAATTTAATTGCCGCCATGAGTACGGTAGCGGCCGTGGCGACAGCTCAATGTTGTTCAGAGGAACTGACGATTCATCTCTATGGTTGTCCGGCGGAAGAAACGGAAGGCAGTAAGGTTTATATGGCTCAAAAAGGCCTCTTCGATGATTTGACGGCAGCCTTGATTATTCATCCGTCCGACAGGACCATGATCGGAGGTACGTCATATGCAACCCATCCCCTGCGGGTGACCTTTATAGGGAAGGCGGCCCATGTGGCGGATAAGGAATATAAGGGTCTTAATGCTTTGGACAGCTTGGTCGATTTTTACAAACGGTTAAAGGAATTGGAAGAGACCTTCGACAAGCCGCACCTTTTAGGATGTATTATTACGGAAGGCGGTACGGCACCTAATATTGTACCTGACAGGGCTACGTTAAAGGCAACCGTACGGGCTCTTGATACGGATTATTTAGAGGATGTCATGTTGCCGCAGATTAAAGAATTGGCGGCAGAGGTTGCAAAGGACCATCATACGCCTGTGGAAACGGAACATTATGAACCTTTGTATAAGAACATGATTAACAATGCGGCTCTGAATGTATATTTTATTGAAGCGTTCAATGCCCTGCATGAGGAGTTCGGCGTTTATGAAGAAGAGGATGCGGAAGGGTCTACTGATGTAGGTAACGTAAGTCATGTGACGCGTGCAGCTCAACCGGAAATCGCTATCGGCTATCATATTAATGCCCATACACCTGAGTTTGCTACAGCGGCCAACAGCGATTTTGCTTATATACAGGCACTTACGGGAGCTAAGGCTATGGCGGCCGTAGCCGTAGAAGTTTTATTTGAAAAACGATAGGGCGGGTTTATAGCCCAACGAGGTACATATTATGGTAGAGTTAACATATTACGGTCATTCGGCGTTTATGCTGAAAGCGGGAAAAACGGCTCTGGTTGTCGATCCTTTCTTTACAGGAAATACTTGGCAGATAGCACAGGCAGATGATATTCGCTGTGATTATATTTTCGTCAGTCACGGTCATAACGACCACTACGGTGATAGCGGATGTATCGGTAAGGCTAACGATGCTTTATTTATTTCGACACCGGAAGTAGTTAAAGAGTTGGCTGAAAAAGACGGGCTACGGAGCGATTACCTGCACTTAGGCGGAAAGGCGGATTATCCTTTCGGCTGTATACGCCTTGTCCCGGCTTTTCACGGCTCCGGCGTAGCCGGAGGTCATGCGGCAGGAGCTCTCATTAATTTTTTTGGAAAAAATATATATTATGCAGGTGATACGGCTTTTTTCAGTGACATGGGTCTATTGAATCGATTCGGGCCTATTGACTATGCTCTTTTACCTATAGGCGACCGATTTACCATGGGAATGGACGATGCCTTATTGGCTGCATCCTATGTTAAAGCCGATGTTACGATTCCCGTTCATTACGGGACATGGCCGATTATTGAGGGCGATCCCCTGGAATTTGTTGATCGTTTATATAAGGAATACGGGCAAGAAGGGTTGCATGTAAAACCGGGAATGAAAATAATATTATAACGGAGTATGATAAAACGGCTCATCTTAAAAAGATGAGCCGTTTTACTTATACCTTATTTGTTTAAAGAACCGTTAATGTGGACTCCGGGTATAAAGGGTAATACCGGTTTTTCCTCAGCTGCAGCTGACGGTTGTCGAATGCTCTCAAAAGTTGTTGTTAACATAAGTTTCAATCGGTTTGTCTGATTGACTGCACTGGCACTGGGATCATAGTCGATAGCTACAATATTCGTTTCGGGGAAAGCCGATTTCAAGGTCTTAATCATACCCTTACCTGTTACATGATTGGGAAGACAAGCCCAAGGTTGCAGGCAAACGACATTTTTAGCACCCCTGTGGATAAGATCAATCATATCACCTGTAAGGAACCAGCCTTCGCCGGCTACGTGGCCGAGAGACAGGTATTCTTTAGCTTCGTCGGCAATTTCGTAAATAGAGGTAACGGGGTCGAAACGTTTGCTGGCAGCGACGGCTTCAGCATAAGGCTTACGATACCAATCGAGAAGCTTGATTGCCGCTTTGCCGCCCAAGGCGGACCAGAATGAGCCGGACAAATATTTGTGTCGAAAATTGTTATCCAATAGACCGTAGTAGAAAAAGTCGGCTAAACCGGAAGTGACTATTTCTCCGCCTTCTTCCTCAATGAGTTTAATGATCTGGTTATTAGCTATAGGATGGAACTTAACGTAAATTTCTCCGACAATACCGATGCGGGGTTTTTTAATATCCTCCCAAATGGGGAGACTGTCAAAGTCCGCAACAATTTGACGGATATTTTTTACGAACGTACTTCTGTCCGCCTTGTTCAAATCGACGGCCAGCTTTTCCTGCCATTTTTTAAAGAGACTTTCGGCTGCCCCGCGTACCTTTTCGTACGGCCTCGTGCGATACAATACTTGTTGCAATGTATCGCCGTAAATAACACCTTGTAAAAGTCTATGCCAGAAACCGAGAGACGGTTTAAAGCCCGGCTGTTCGTTTAATCCTTTCGTATTTAATGAAATGATAGGAATCTGAGGCATATTTGCGTCGGCTAAAGCCTTTCTCAACATACCGATATAGTTGGTAGCACGGCAGCAACCGCCTGTTTGGGAAATAATGACCGATGTGCGGTTCAAGTCGTATTTCCCCGATCTCAAGGCGGTCATTATCTGGCCGAGAGACATGATGGCCGGATAGCAGGCATCATTATGAATGAAGGAAAGTCCCGTGTCGATAGCTTCTTGACCCTGGTGGGGCAAGAGTTCCATCTTGTAGCCTTCGTGTGCAAAGGCTGCTTTGAAGAGAGGGAAATGAATAGGTGTCATTTCAGGGGCCAAGATAGTATGCGTTTTCTTGTCTTCCTTTGTAAAAACAGCCTTATGATACGAATAAGGCTTGGTGTGTTCTACTCGAGTCATTTTGCGGTGATTCATGACGAATAACAAGGAACGCAAGCGAATGCGAATGGCTCCGAGATTGGAACCCTCGTCGATTTTTAACAACGTGTGGATTTTGTTGGCGTTTGCCAGAATTTCCTGTACCTGATCGGCAACGATGGAGTCCAAGCCGCAACCGAAGGAGTTAAGTTCTACTAGCTCCAGGTTTTTATGTTCCGCTACATATTGGGCGGCCCTATACAAACGAGAATGGTAGGACCATTGGTCGACAACGCGCAACGAATCGGGTGCAGACCCCAAGGGAGCCACGCCGTCTTCTGTAAGGACGGCAAGACCGAGACTGTTGATGAGTTCGGGGATGCCGTGGTTGATTTCCGGATCCAGATGATAAGGACGCCCACTCAAGACGATGGCTCTGTCTCCGTCTTTTTCCAGTTTTTCCACCGTCTTTTTGGTTAATTCGTAATAGTCGGACTTGAACTTCTCTTCCTCATCCCAAGCTGCGTGGGCAGCTTTTTTGATATCATGGCCGGACAGACCCCAAGATTTTAGTTCCTCTGACAGTCTGGTTATAATTCGTTTTTTGTCGTGCAAAGGTAGGAACGGACTGATAAAAGGGGTCTGTGTAATTGCCAGACGTTCGTCCATATTGTGCTTAATTACTTCCGGATAAGACATGACCATGGGACAATTGAAGTTGTTATCCTTACTGCCTTCGGACGGTCCGTGTTGGATGCAGGGGTAGAAGATGCGATCCACCTTCTTTTCCAACAAGTTTTCAATATGGCCGTGAACCAATTTAGCCGGATAACATGCCGAGTCTGACGGAATTGTATCCATCGCTTTCTGGAAGAGTTCCTTAGTGGACTGGTCGGATAAGACGACTTCATAGCCTAGGTGTGTAAAGAAGGTAAACCAGAAAGGGTAATCTTCATACATGTTCAGGACCCGCGGAATTCCCACGGTGCCGCGAGGCGCTCCTTTTACGGGCTTGTAATGTGCAAAAAGGCGGTTGTATTTTACCTTGTATAAATCAGGCAAGTGTTTTACCTTTTTGGCCGAAGAACCGGCAGCACCGCGTTCACATCGGTTACCGGTAATAAAGGAACGACCGTCGTTAAAGGTATTGACTGTAAGCAGGCAATTATTGGTACATAAGCCGCAATGGCGAATTGTCGTGTCAATACGAAGAGCATCAATACCCGCTACATCCAATAGAGTAGACGGCGTCGCATCTTCCTGATACGCTTGACGGCAAATGAGACCCATGCCGTATGCACCCATGAGGCCGGCAATTGCGGGACGAATGACCCGGCGACCCAGAAGTTGTTCAAAGGCACGTAATACGGCGTCGTTATAGAAGGTGCCGCCTTGAACGACAATGTGTTTTCCCAGCTTTGAGGGGTCTTTTACTTTAATAACCTTGTAGAGTGCATTTTTTATAATGGAGTAGGACAGGCCGGCTGAAATATCGGCCATGGTGGAACCTTCTTTTTGGGCCTGTTTTACCTTGGAGTTCATGAAGACTGTACAACGAGATCCCAAATCGATGGGCTCTTCCGCCAGTAAAGCCGCTTCGGAAAATTCCTGAATCGATTTATTCAGG
>NZ_JAQCUN010000052.1:5344-8699 GCF_027685385.1 Megasphaera sp. AF13-6AC | reverse complement strand
ATGGTCTTTGTGGCTTCCAGCATAGGATACGTCGTTTGGGATAATTCATTACCCTTCGACGCTTCCGCTCCGATATTAAGTAAGCCTATTTTCGGCGACTCGATATTAAAGATATATTTTGCATAATGGGTTCCCATAATGGCCGCTTGTACAAGATGTTTGGGTTTACTGTCCGAATTGGCACCTGAATCCAAAAGAACACTCACACCTTTTTTAGACGGAATGGGAGTCGCAATACAGGGTCGTTCAATACCCTTAATACGCCCTAATCCCAATAAGGCCGCCGTAACGGCAGCGCCGGTGCTTCCCGGGGCTACAACGGCATCACAGACGCCCTCTTTTACCAGGCGGGTTGCCACTACAATAGACGCATCCTTTTTCTTACGAATAGCTTGCGCCGGATGTTCATCCATTTCAATGACTTCCGCTGCATGAACGATCGTAAGTCGTTCCGATTCTTCGGATCCGTGTTCGGCCATGACCTTACGTATTTTCTTTTCATCTCCTACGAGGACAACATCATACTTATATGCCTTAACCGCTTCAATGGCTCCGAGAACCACTTCTTCCGGTGCATAGTCGCCACCCATAGCATCGACTGCTATTTTCATGCGTATCGCCCCTGTTACTCTAATGATTCAATAATAAACTTAGCCCGAAATACTTCTTTCGCATTTTTGCGAATTTTTACCCATACATATCGTTTATCATCCCGTCTGCGAATGACTTCCGCTCTGGCGACCAGTTTGTCTCCTACCGTAACGGGTTGCTTATATTTTACATTGCCTACAGCCATAATACAAACGGGGATATTGGCAACTGCCTTAGCCAACGAGCCTGCCTGCGCATATAAATACTGCGATTTAACGATATGTGCCTCGTCAACCATATCCTCAGTAGCCGTCATAACGGATATACCGCTTTCTCCGGGAACACATTCCACCAACTCTCCAAGTACACCGGCCAATTTCGTTTCCGGTCCGGCCGCTACGGCCCGTTGCTTAATGCGAATACGTAATTCAGGTATCCCCAAAGCCATGCGATCCAACCGTATAGTCGCAATGCTGACGGAAAATTCCTCAGCCAACTCTTCATCATTGATGAAAGGATTTTCCTCTATTCTCTTTTTCAGCAATTCATGCCGTTCATCTCGTCCCGTTCTCGCCATGATATCACCCTAGTTTTATGACCAAGTGTTAATAGTACATACTATGAAAATTATATATTGTTTTCCCTCTTTTGGCAAGAAAAAAGTATGCATACAGCGTCTTCACTCATACGAAAAACGCCACATGCATACTTCTATTTTAATATTTGTCGAAATCCATATCATTTAAAATATCTTTCAACTTCATTAATTCTTCTTTAGTTAACGTAATACCTTTTGTCATAGCCTGATAATCGGGATCCCAGGAACGCAAATCAAACTTGGCCGCCCGGTTGTTCCAGCTGATATACGTCAATTCTTTACGCCAGCCGTCCTTGTTTTCCGATAAGGTGCCGCAAATGTCTTCAATATTGAAATTAAGCTGTACCATACTCTTTATCTCCTCTACAGGCGGTTTTAAGACCGCTAATATTTTTTACTAAAAATCAGTGTTATATGTTATCATATCAAACCGCCGTCCAAAGTCAATAAAGAAACTCCGATTTTTAATGAGACGAGCCTTTTTTCGAAAATAATCCGCCATGTGCTTCCTGTATGTCAAAGATGGAAACAAAGGCATTCGGGTCGACTTCAGTCACCGTGGCACGCAATTGCATAACTTCCAATCGGGATACGACACAGTAAAGAACCCACATCTTATGTCGCGCATATGCCCCTTCACCGTGTAACAATGTAACACCGCGATGCAGTTCACGCGTAATGACTCGCGATACTTCCTCATCCTTTTTGGTTACTATAAGTACGCCCTTCATTTCATCCAACCCGTTGGATACGACATCAATAGCCTTGTAAGCAATAAAGTACGCAATAAGAGAATACATGGCGCTGTTCCACGAAAAGACGAAACCCGATACACCGAGAATGAAGAAGTTAAAGAACATAATAATTTCACCTACCGAAAAAGGCAGGCGACGATCACCGATAATGGCCAACATTTCCGTACCGTCCAAAGCGCCGCCGAAGCGAATAATAAGGCCTACGCCGACACCGATAATAATCCCGCCGAAAACGGTAGACAAAAAAGGATCCTTAGTTACCGCCTCCAGATGTATATAATCAACGACACGGCTCCATATGGCCAACCATAAAATGGAATAAAGGGATGCGAGGGTAAAACGAGCCCCGATTTTTTTATAGCCTAAATACAAAAACGGTAAGTTTAAGACAACGATAAAGGTTGAAAAGGAAAGGTTTGTCAAGGCCGCCGCCATCAATGAAATGCCGACAACGCCGCCGTCAATAACATGGTTAGGCGTTAAAAATACGTCCAGTCCCAATGTATAGACGAGTGCGCCGAATGCCAAGGCCACGGCTTTCGTAATATATCTGGTTACCATGTCTTTTTCCTTTCCCGTACAAATCTGAGCCCGATAATCCAAGCTACAAAGTCGTCTACCGGTTCAGGCGGATATTGCCATGATGTCGGCACAAACTTTCTCCACCCCTTACGCGGTGTATACTGCCAATAGAGTTTACGTCCTTCGACGGTCGTGAATTTTTCATTAACATATGAAAAACTCACTTCGTCATGCCCTTCGCCGATCCATGACTTAACGAGATTCCCCAAGCTTTCGTGACGAGTCCCGTCCCCCATAACTACCGACTTCAGTGCTCCCGAATCGTAACACTCCTGTACGTATTGCAACAGGGACTGAGTAGGAATAATTCGCTTTTCTTTCAGTTCTCCGTCTTCATCAACCAGTGCCACTCCCGTTTTTACAGATCCCGGGTCAATAGCTAAAATCACGGCTTACCTCCTGTTCGGCTCAACACGAATTTCAATACGCAAAGGTCCGGCCGTAAAGATATTCTGAGTCGTAACGGCTCGCAACGTAAGTCCCGTATTTCCATAGGCCTTCATACGGGAAATGGTGTCAAACATTTCGACGGCCGTCAAGGCCCCTACGTTACCGCTCAAGGGGTCGGGCAGGATTCCGTCAGCCTGAGCACTGCGATTGACATTATGCAGAAAATGCAGGAGTTGTAATTCCGCTCCGCTCTCAATTTCTTCACTTGTAAAGTATTCCGTATATACTTCTCTGCCCCGATTATAAACCAGGTTATTATCATATATATTTACATGTACCAAAGCGGGCTCACCCGTAATGATATTTCCGGCAGCCGTAACGCGAATCAGTTTACTATCCTTGGGAGAGTTGCTGAGTTCCTGTACGGTTCGCTCAAACT
>NZ_JAQCUN010000052.1:0-5334 GCF_027685385.1 Megasphaera sp. AF13-6AC | reverse complement strand
TCGCTCAAACTCGTCAGGCGAAATGTAAAGCAATACGGCTTTTTCATCCGTGATGTTAAGGCGTTGGCGAATCATATTGTTAATATTCACCATAATACCGCTTAGCTGTGACCTTGTTTCATCCTGAGACTGACCGGCGGTCAGGACGGAACTGGAAAGAACTTCGCCTACGCGAAAGAGTACCGTTCCCTCACGAACAGTCAGCATGGATTCATTCAACAAGCGGTTCCGTTCATCCAAAGCGGCAACTGTCTTTGTTAATCCCGCTTTCGTATGTTCAAGTTCTTCGATTTCTCCCTGAGCCGTCGCCAAGTCCGCATGAACCTGATTAAAGGCCGTCTGAACAATCCCCAGCTGAGCCGAAGCATCGTCTCGCGCCGCCTGAACCTGCTCCAAGTCCAACAGAGTTAGTCGCAAACGATCGTTGGCTCCGTCCAATTGTTCTTCCTGAGAAGCTAACTTCAGTTCATTATCAGCCAATAAGTCATTTTTTTCCTGCATTTCTCTGGCTAACTTATCCGCCTCGGCTAAAAGTCGATCTCTCTGCTCTTCCAACACATGCTGTTGTTGGCGCAACTTATTCATACCGAAAAGAGCTACTCTGGCATTTTCCGATAAGACGGACATGACACCCAAGGTAACAACGGCAATGCTGATACCCGTCATGATAGTAACCAAGATGGATGTATACTTAGGGCGTAAGCCCATCAGTTTTATTTTTCTTTTGCCGACCTTAGAACCTATTTTATCGCCTAAATAGGCAATAAGTCCGCCCATAACGGCAAGAACAATCAACATAAACCAACCTGACTCCATCAAACGCCCCTCCTTCCGATACAGATTCTCAAATCATTTCATAATGTCTTATTATATCATATTTTTACAATGTATCGAATTGCCTACGCCGCACATTTTGATGAATCCCCTTCATATTTCCGTCTGAATTTTACTTGAAACAATGTTTCCTAAAGACCGCAAAGAGAACCACTCCTTCACCTACACATAAAAAGTTCGCATAACGTTCTCTTTTATTATATAAAAATTGTGTTACCTCCCGGCTAAGAAGGTAACACAATTTTTAACGAGATTTTTTATAGATAAGCCATATACCGGCAATTCCCGTAATTACGTCGGGAAGAAATGCCGCTACGTACGGAGGGATACGCCCCCCGTTTCCTAAGGCATTGGAAATCGTCATAATGCTGTAGTAAATAAAAATAACAATGACACTGATACCGAATCCGATGGATGAGCTGCCTCTTTGCTTTTGTAAACCCAGAGGCGCACCTACTAAGGCACAAACCAAACTGGCTAAGGGCATAGAAAAACGATTGAACAGCTCGACTTTCATCTTATTCGTATCTACGGAATTATTGTCGAGGACCTTAATCTGCTCCTTCAATTCGCGAATAGTTAATTCATCCGGCTTTTTCTGAGATTCAGCCATCTTATTAGGTTTCTGAGAAATTGGCAGGGTCTGATGGTTGAACGTCATGGTTCTTGTTACCTGCTGTTCATCTCCGCCCGAAAGATCGTAAATAATTCCCTTGTGCATAATCCATTTATCGCCGTCCCATTCAGCATAGTCGGCTTTTTCGACACGTGTCAGTACATCATTATCAAATTCCTGCACCGTCAAATCCTTCAAGCGTTTTTCCTGGCCGTCATATTGGCGCGCATACATGAGGCTGGAAATATCGGATCCTTTTACGTTTTTCAGAATTATATGATCCTGTGTAGTCGGCTGAGCCCCGGCCTTCACTTCCTCATTTATAATGCGATTATACGCATTGTTCGCCTTCGGCACGACGAACTCGTTAAAAGCCGTTGTCCCTAAAGAAATACACAAGGCCGTGATAAAAATGGGCATAGCCAAGCGAGGAAAGTTCTGACCTCCCGACCGCATGACAATGATTTCACTGGCTGCCGACATTCTGCCGAAAGCCATTAAGGACCCTAGCAGCACGGACATGGGAAAGGTAATGACAATAATCGAAGGCAAAGCCAATACTAAAATTCGAAAAGCCGCCCACATGGATGCCCCGTATTGATTGATTAAGTTGGCAATTCTATACAGAGTTCCCGTACCGACAAAAACGCTCGTAAACGCACAGACACCGAAAAGAAAGGGGCCTATAAACTCTTTTAATATATATTTATCAAGTATTCTCATCTTATTTATCCCCCGACGTCTTACATGGTGAAGTCTTCACCTAAATAGTTTTTCTTCGCCACTTCGTTTTCCGCTATTTCCATCGGTGCGCCTTCAAGGAATACCTTGCCGTCAGCCAGCAAGTACGCCTTATCGACAATACGCAACGTTTCTCTCACGTTGTGGTCCGTAATAAGAACACCCATTCCTCTTCTCTTCAAATGACTGATTATACCCATAATATCGTTGACTGCCAAGGGATCGATGCCGGCAAAAGGTTCATCGAGCAGAATAAACGCCGGGTCCATACACAGACACCGTGCAATTTCCACTCGCCGCCGTTCACCGCCGGACAATTGAATCCCTAAGCGATCACGCAACTTTGTAATGGAAAACTCTTCCATGAGCGCCTCTGCCTTGGCACTTTGTTCCGCCTTGGTAAGTTTCGTCGTTTCCAACATGGCCAGCAAGTTATCCTCTACCGTCAATTTACGGAAAATCGACGCTTCCTGCGGCAAATAGCCGATTCCTTCATGGCCGCGTATGTGTACGGGCTGCTGAGTAATATCCGTATCGTCAATACGAATCGTTCCCGACGAAGGCTTCTCAATGCCTACTATCATATAGAAGGTCGTCGTCTTCCCCGCCCCGTTAGGACCGAGCAATCCCACTACCTGTCCCTGATCAACACGAATAGACACTCCGTTAACTACATTACGACCGTTATAGGTTTTAACCAAATCATTTGTCTGAATATACATGAACTCTCCTCAAAATGCCTAGTTGGTCGGTACGATAATGAGTGTCGACCGACTCATGGCCTGAGCCGAATCATCGGCCAGACGGATTTGAATATTATCACCGTTCAGGCTGCTGCCGTTTTGCGTTGCGTGCACATCACCGAAAAGGTTGATAACACCGTCATTTACGCCGGGTGTTTGGGTATACTCCGCCTTATTCGCATAAGCGGATAAGTTATCCTTCGGCGATTCAATATGAACACTACCCGTACCGACTGCCAGAATTTTCTTGGTCCAGGCATCGATACGATCAGCCCACATTTGCGACCCCTGAGCTTCCATATAACCGTTACCCGTTACGATACCGTAGTCCTGATCCAAGTAATATTCGACCTGGTCGCCGTTCAATTTACGATCACCGTATATGCCGCGAACATCACCGGTAGCTACGACATAATTTTTATTCGTCGAATGTAATTTCTGTGCCGTTACATGCATATCCGGCTGTTCCACCGTAACGCCGCCGTCCAAATCGGCTTCGGCCGTCTTCAAATTATACATAGCGGTAGCTCCGGTCATAGTCGCATTATCCCGTACGATGACAACATTTCCCTTAGCCGTAGCTACCTGCGTTTTGCCGTCATACTGTAACTGATCGGCTGTTACGGAAATGGCCGGCTGAGGTGCGGCTACCGTCGACAGCGAAGGTACGGACACGGCAGTTGCAGCCAGTAAGACTGCACAAGTATATATCCATGTTTTTTTCATTCTCTATTCCCCCTTGGTAATACGGGCATGACCGGTAAGCGTTACTGCATTCAGTGCCGCGTTAGCCGTAAATGAATCGGCACTCAAGTCGGTCTGATCGGCACGCGTAATTACGACTTTACCGCCTGTTATTTCACGAGTATCCATATTATAGTATACACTCCCGTCGGTCTGCAACGAATCTCCCTGATCCGTATGCGCTTCCAAAGGGGCCTTAAGCTCAATCGTTTTTCCGTTTCTGTCTACAATGCCCTGGTCTGCCGTAATCGTCAGTTGAACTCCGTCATCACTCACAAAAGTCCCCGTGGGTTTTACAAAGTAGACCTTGCCCGAATCGGGATCAACCAGGATTTTATCGGCCGTTAAATGCCAGACCAACTTTCCGTCACGCTTTTCTTCCAGTTCCGATCCGTCAAACTCAACAAAACGCTCCGTATTGACTTCCGCCGGCTTTTCTCCCTCACGCAAAAGAGGAATCAATACGGCGGCAAATAAAAGGATGAAGGCCCCTACAATCAGCGGCAACTTATATTTTTGAATCCGTTGTATCATATGCCTTCCTGTCCTCCTTCAGTCTGAAGTGCCGTCATTTCCTCCGGTTTCGTACTCCAACGATGCTGGAACCACAACCATTCTGTCGGATGTTCTCTAATAAATTTTTCCGTAATAATCGCCGTTTGCTTCGTCAATTCTGCAATATCCCGCTCTTTATCACCCGTATCTTCAAAGTAAATCGGCTCTCCAATATAGACGCGATTACGATGGTTTTCATCATGATACGGGAAAATCGGCACGATAGGGGAACGAAATTGGCGAGCAAAAAGAGCAATTCCTCGAGGTGTCGAGGCCAGTTGTCCGAGAAATTCCTGTGGCACACCGTCAAAACCGCCATCCTGATCGGCAAGAAAACCGAGAATTTTTTTCTTCTTCAAAGCTCGAGCTGCAATAATCATTTCATTCCCGCCTCGAGCAAAGACTTCCAAACCCATGCGTTCACGATTTTCATTCAAAAACCGCGTAACCGAATCATTGGGCTGATTTTTTACAATAGTAGTTGCCGGGTATCCGTATAAAGCCAAAGAGGCTCCCATCCATTCCCAGTTTCCCAAGTGACCCGTTAAGGCAATAACACCCTTATTTTCTTCCAAGGCTCTTTCAAGTATATCCGGCTGATCCAAGGTTACATACCGGGAAATACAATCCTTGTTCAGACGAGGGGTATATAAGATTTCCATTAAAGACTGACCCAAGTTGGCAAAAACGCCGTCAATAACCGCAACAGCTTCCGCCTCGTCACAATTAAGTCCGCGCATGACATGAAAAATACCTCGATTGCGTTGTTTCTTCAGGAGTCGTCCCGCAACGGGTCCCAATTTTCGTCCCCATTTGACAATTGTATCGTAAGAAAAGAGGCACACAAATCTTCCGATAGCCCTTACTGCATGGTACTGCCAATTTTTAAACACTCTAACGGACGCTCCTTTCTTTATTGTTTAAGCTCGTTCTTACAGCACTTATAAGCGGCAATAACATCGTCCAACTGTTTCCGAGCCTCCAAAATGTATTCGCAAAACTCCCGAACCGCACCGTGACCGCCCGGGTTGTCCGATACCCAAAGGACTGCTTCCCGTACCTGACGACATGCATCCAGAGGTGCACCGCTGAAACCGACAG
>NZ_JAQCUN010000051.1:5182-8817 GCF_027685385.1 Megasphaera sp. AF13-6AC | reverse complement strand
CTTCATTTACAAAAAAAATATGATATAATAAACCAGTACCATTAATTATGACCTTATACTAATAGTTGGTTTTATATATACGGAGGCTATATGGCTAGAGTAAAAATTACGGAAACGGTGTTGCGTGACGGGCATCAGTCCATTGCGGCAACACGTATGCGTATAAATCAGATGATTCCCGTTTTGGAGTCTATGGATGAAGTCGGCTACCACGCTATTGAATGCTGGGGCGGTGCCACTTTTGACTCGTGCATGCGATTCCTTGATGAAGATCCGTGGGAACGGTTAAGAACGTTAAAACGATATATTAAAAAGACCCCCTTGCAAATGTTGTTCCGCGGTCAAAATATTTTAGGTTACAGACATTATGCGGACGATATGGTGTATGAATTTGTCAACCGGGCCGTGGATAACGGCATTGATATTATTCGCGTCTTCGACGCCCTTAACGATTCTCGTAACCTTGAATCGGCTATTAAGGCCGGGAAGGATACGAAGTCCGTTCATGTCCAGGGTGCGATGGTTTATACAATCAGTCCTATTCATACCTTGGAAAGTTTTACTAAGGGTGCCGTGGAATTACAGGAGATGGGTGTCGACTCTCTTTGTATTAAAGATATGTCGGGCCTTTTGGCGCCTTATGATGCATATAATCTCGTGCGCATGCTGAAAAAACACCTGCATATTCCCATTGAATTGCACACGCATTGCACCTGCGGATTCGGAGAAATGACCTATTTGAAGGCTGTTGAAGCGGGTGTCGATATTATCGATACGGCCTTGTCGCCTTTCGGCGCCGTTACCAGTCAGCCGGCAACGGAAACGATGGTCATGGCTTTGCAAAACAGTATTTACGATACGGATATCGATACGGAAAAGCTGTGGCCCATTACGAATCACTTTAAAGAAGTACGTAAGGAACTGGCAAAGGAATTCAATCTGACCATGCCGAGCCAAATCAATCCGGCTGTCAGAAAGTATCAGATTCCCGGCGGTATGTTGACGAACCTGTACAATCAGCTTAAAAGTCAAGGCGAAGAAGATAAATTCGATGACGTGCTGGCCGAAATGCCGGCTGTTCGTCGCGACTTGGGCTATCCGCCCCTGGTTACGCCTACCAGTCAGATTACCGGTTCAGCTGCGGCTCTGAATGTGTTATTCGGTCGCTACAAGATGATTACCAACGAAGTTCGAGATATTGTACGCGGCAAGTACGGGAGAGTTCCCGGTGAGATTTCCGAAGATTTCCGTAAGCTTTGTATCGGTGATGAACCGGTCATCGACCATCGTCCGGCCGATGACTTGGAACCGGAGTTGGATAAGGCAAAGGCGGACTTGGCGGAAGCGGGCTATCCCGACGCATCGCCTGAAGATGTATTGAGTTACGCCTTATTCCCTGAAGTGGCATTGCCCTTTTTTGCTAAAAGAGATGAACAACGGAAGGCTGCTCAAGAGTCGGCCGTAACGGAATAAGAAAAGAGCATCCGCTCGCACGGTGTGTTGAATGACGGGATACACCGTAGCAGACGGATGCTCTTTTATATAAAGAAAAAAGACATTGCTGAGCAATGTCTTTTCATGTGGTCGGAACGGCGAGATTTGAACTCGCGACCTCTTCCACCCCAAGGAAGCGCGCTACCAAGCTGCGCCACGTCCCGCTAACGGTATTATTCTACTAAAAATACGGATATTTGTCAAACGGAGAAAAGGGTTTTTGTATAAACTGCTGTACGCCAACGGTAAGAGCCGCCTCGGCGAGGCGTGAAAAAATCACCGTTCAGTGATACAATAATAGGGTATATGTCAATAGTAATTCCTATGATTCGGAGATATTATGAAACCGTTTGTACACTTACATAATCATACACAATACAGTCTTTTTGACGGGTTGACACGAATTCCCGAGATGGTAAAAAAAGCCAAAGACTTGGGGATGCCGGCTGTGGCCGTAACGGATCACGGCAATATGTATGGACTCATTCACTTGTATAAGGCGGCTAAAAAAGAAGGTATTAAACCTATTTTAGGCTGCGAAATTTATATGACACGAGGGAGTCGTTTTGAACAAAAATCGAAGGAACGATTGTGCCATTTAATTTTGTTGGCTAAGGATTTTCACGGTTATCAAAATTTGGTTAAAATTGTTTCCAAGGCTTTTGTAGACGGAGAAAACAGCTATCATCGACCGCGGGCCGACTTCGATTTGCTTGAACAGTATCACGAAGGTCTTATCGCCTTATCGGCATGTATTGAAGGGCAGGTTCAGCAAGATATATTGAACGGCAACGAAATGCAGGCAAGACAGACTTTGGAACGGTTTATTTCTCTCTTCGGTAAAGACGATTTTTACTTGGAGATTCAAAACCACGGCTTAGCGGAAGAACGGGAAGTCCGACGTGTTTTTAAAGACTGGGCTGAAGAATACGGCTTGAAGCTTGTAGCGACGAACGACTTCCACTATTTGGATAAGGATGATGCACCGGCTCAGGAAGTCAAACTTTGTATTTCTACAGGCAGTACGCTGGATGACCCGAATCATTTTTGCTTTTCCAATAATGAATTTTATATGAAATCGCGGGAAGAAATGGAAAAACTTTTCCCCGATTTGCCTGAAGCTTTGGATACGACATTGGAAATTGCCGACAAGTGTAATGTGGAAATCTCTTTCGATGAACGGCATTTGCCTCAGTTTCCCGTGCCCGACGGAGAAACGGACGAGTCTTATTTACGCAAGCTCTGCGAAGAGGCATTGCCCACTCGATATTCGGTTATTACCGATGCCGTTCGCGAGCGTTTGGATTATGAGTTGGGCGTTATTAACGCCATGGGATTTCCTTCGTATTTTCTCATTGTTTGGGACTATGTAAAGTATGCCCGTGATCACAAAATCCCCGTAGGTCCCGGCAGAGGATCGGCGGCCGGATCCGTTGTCGCTTATTTATTGGGGATTACGGGCCTGGATCCGTTAAAATACGATTTGCTTTTTGAACGGTTTCTGAATCCGGAACGTATCACCATGCCCGATATTGATATGGATTTTTGCTATGAAAATCGTAGCCGGATTATCGATTACGTTACCCGTAAATACGGTAAGGACCACGTGGCACAGATTATTACTTTCGGAACCTTGGCGGCCAGAGCTGTCCTCAGGGACGTAGGGCGAGTCCTCGATATGCCGCTTAGTGAAGTGAACCGCATTATGAAGACCGTGCCTAACGAATTGGGGATTACCCTTGATAAGGCCTTGCAGACGAGTAAGGAATTTCGCAAGGATTATGAGACGAAGGCGGAAGTACGCCGACTTGTCGACTTCGGTAAGCGATTGGAGGGATTGGTCCGCCATTCTTCAACACATGCGGCCGGCGTCGTTATTTCAGCAGCACCTGTAGATGATTACGTGCCTATGCAGTATTCGAAGGAAGGCTATTTAACAACTCAGTACGACAAGGATTTGGTTGAAGAATTGGGTTTGTTGAAGATGGACTTTCTCGGGTTACGGACTTTGACGGTTATCGGCGATGCCGTAGCCATGATTAACCGTAATTACGGCATCGACTTGGATATAGACAAGATCTCCTTGGACGATGAAGCGACATGCCGCCTTTTGACGGAAGGGGATACGGCGGGGGGGGTCC
>NZ_JAQCUN010000051.1:0-5172 GCF_027685385.1 Megasphaera sp. AF13-6AC | reverse complement strand
GGCGGGGGTCTTCCAAATGGAATCCCAAGGGATTACGAACTTGGTTAAAGAGCTGGCACCGAAGCATTTCGAGCACATGATTCCCTTGGTGGCCCTTTATCGTCCCGGGCCGTTGGGAAGCGGTATGGTTGAAGACTTTATTAAGGGGAGCCACGGTGAAAAAAAGGTAACGTATTTACATCCCTTATTGGAGCCCATTTTAAAGGATACGTACGGGGTTATTCTTTATCAGGAACAGGTTATGCAGATTGCCTCCGCCATGGGCGGGTTCAGCCTGGGTGAAGCCGATTTGTTGCGTCGTGCTATGGGTAAGAAGAAAGAAGAAGTTTTGAAGGCTCAACGAGCCCATTTTCTGGAAGGAACTCGCAAGAACCATATTGATGATGACATTGCTAATAAAGTTTTCGATTTGATGGTATATTTTGCCGGTTACGGTTTTAATAAGTCACATTCCGCTGCCTACGCTTATGTTGCTTGGCAGACGGCATACCTAAAGGCCCACTATTGTGCCGAGTTTATGGCCGCTACCATGACCAGCATGATCAGCGACGTTGCGAAAATCAGTTATTATGCCGCTGAATGTAAGCGTCATCATGTACCTGTTTTGTCGCCCGACGTGAATGAGTCGGAATCGGTTTTTTCCGTACAGGGGGGCAATATTCGTTTCGGGTTGGCAGGCATTAAGAGTGTGGGAGAAAACGCCATTCGGACGATTTTGGAGGCTCGTAAAAAAGACGGTCCCTTTACGTCCTTTGAAGATTTTTGCAGTCGCGTGGATTCTCGTATCGTCAATCGGCGCGGTTTGGAAAGTTTGATTCAATGCGGTGCCATGGATTCATTCGGTAAGAAACGGTCACAACTTATGGCCGTTTTGGATCAGGCCATGTCCATGGGGGCCTTACGACGTAAGGATAACGAGTCGGGCCAGATGGGGTTGTTCGACGATGTCGTGTCCGATGTCTCGACGGATTTAGTGTATCCCGACATGGAAGAATATCCCCTATCCATGCGCTTGGCCATGGAAAAGGAGTACGACGGATTTTATTTCAGCGGGCATCCCTTAGATGCGTATACGGAGGTCATGAATAAATTGACTCTCCTTGCCGTCTTATATGATGAAGAAGCGAGAGGCTATGACGGCAAGATGATCACTGTAGGCGGTTTGATAACAGCCGTACGGCGAGTCACGACGAAACGTAACGATGCGATGGCCATTATAACGGTAGAAGATTTTACGCATACCGTTACGGTAGTCGTCTTTCCCAAAGTTTTTGAAAAGTGTCGGGAGCTGATTGTCGTCGACGCACCTGTAGCCGTTAAGGGGCGTGCCGACATTACGGATGATGATGTGCAGATTTTGGCCGATACGGTGCAGCCTTTGACGGAAGAAGCGGCTCAAGCGGTGAAAGAACGGCATGAGTCGACACAAATTCCGGAGGAATCACAATGGTTGGAGGGACAGGGTGAGAAACTTTTTATTAAAATTCCCGCCCGTTTAGAACAGAGTGATTTAAGTGATAAGGTAGCGGAAATCCTCAGCCGGTATCCGGGAAATACGAAAGTTTACTTTCATTTGGCAGGAAGCCGACGCACTATTTTGACGGATAAGAAGTACTGGATTACGGCAGGACCGAAACTGCAAAAAGAATTGGCCTTGCTCTTGGAACCGGGATTGTACATATTGCAATAGAGCTCGGAAATTGATATGATAAGGGAACAGACTTGGCAAAAATCCAAGCTGATTATCTTGCAAAACAGACTGAGCTCGTGATATAATTTCATAGTATGGGTTTAGTATGTTTAGAGAAGAGGTGTGAATGGTGAAAGAAGGTATCCATCCGAATTACGGTAAAGCCGTAGTAACGTGTGCGTGTGGCAATACTTTTGAAACAGGTTCCACAGTACCGGAACTGCGTGTCGAAATTTGCTCTAAATGCCATCCGTTCTATACCGGTCAACAGCGTACGCAGGCTGCTCGCGGTCGTATTGAACAGTTTAATAAACGTTACGGTAAAAAAGGCTAAACAGCTGAATAACAGCAGACAAGCGGTAGGCAGAGCAGCAATGCTCTGCTCTATTTGTTTGTAAATAAACGGGAGGTTCCATTGAGTAAACCTTATGTAGGCGGGCAGGCGGTTATCGAAGGCGTTATGATGCGCGGTCCTGAATACATTGCGACGGCTGTACGCACACCGTCGGGAGACATTACAGTACAAAAAGACAGAGTCCGTTCCGTTACAGAAAGATACCCCCTTTTGAAGAAGCCTTTTATCAGAGGATCAGTCGCCTTGGGAGAATCACTTTTTTACGGGATGAAGAGTCTTTCTTTTTCCGCCCGTGCATCGGGAGAGGAAGAAGAACAGATGACAAACAGTCAAATTGCGGCGACTATGTTGTTTTCCTGTTTAGTAGCTATTGTTTTCTTTGTAGCCTTGCCGACTTTTGCGGCCAAATATTTACTGGGTTCCGTTACGAGTCCGGTCATGTTGAATATTTGCGAAGGCTTGCTTAGACTGGCTGTCTTTTTACTATATATACGATGCATTTCATTTACTAAAGACATTCGGCGCGTGTTTGAATATCACGGAGCCGAGCATAAAACAATCTGGGCGTATGAAAAGGGGTTACCACTTACGGTAGAAAATGTACGTCCTCAGGTTCGACTGCATCCGCGATGCGGCACGAACTTTCTTTTAATCGTCATGGTCGTTTCCATCTTCGTGTTTGCCTTTTTAGGTTGGCCGTCTATTGCGGAACGAATCGTGTCGCGTGTCATTTTGATGCCCGTCGTGGCCGGGATTGCTTATGAAATCATACGCTTGGCAGGCAGGACGACGAATCATGTAGTTCAGACATTGATCAAACCCGGATTGTGGTTGCAATATTTGACGACGAGAGAACCGCATGACGATCAGATTGAAGTGGCTATTAAGGCCTTGGAAGCGGCGAAGCCGCAAGAACATACGGAAAATAAGCAGTAGATTCGGAAAGCGAGGAGTATAGCGTGTTTATTGATAAGGTACAAGCCGTAGAGAACAAGTTTATCGACTTGGAGCAGCGCATTAGTGACCCTTCCGTCATTGCCAGACAGGATGAATGGCAAAAATTGACGAAAGAGCATGCCTCCCTGGCACCGATTATCGAAACGTTTCGCAAGTATAAGGATGTATCCGCTACTATTGCGGATGACAAGGAAATCATTGCCGACGGGTCCGACGCGGAGTTGACGGCCATGGCTAAAGAAGAATTATCCGAATTGACCAAGGAACAGGAAGCTTTGGAAGAAGAATTGCATGTTCTCATGTTGCCTAAGGATCCGAATGACGATAAGAATGTTATTATGGAAATTCGTGGCGGTGCCGGCGGCGATGAAGCGGCTATTTTTGCCGGTGATCTCTTCCGCATGTATTCGAAATATATTGAAAAGCAAAAGGGCTGGAAGGCAAGTATTATCAGTTCCAACGCTCCCGAACTGGGCGGTTATAAGGAAGTTATCTTTTCTGTTGAAGGTGACGGTGTATACGGCAAGCTCAAATACGAATCGGGCGTACATCGCGTACAACGTGTGCCTGTTACAGAGTCGGGCGGTCGTATTCATACATCGACGGCGACGGTAGCAGTTTTGCCCGAAGCGGAAGATGTGGAAATCAACTTGAATATGGAAGATGTACGCGTCGATTATTTCCGAGCTTCCGGTGCCGGCGGTCAGCATGTCAACAAAACCTCGTCGGCTGTGCGCATGACGCATATTCCGTCGGGTATTGTCGTTGAGTGTCAGGACGAACGATCGCAGTTGGAAAACCGAGCCAAGGCTGTGCGGGTTTTGAAGGCTCGTCTTTTAGCTCAGGCGGAAGAAGAAGCCAATGCGGAAGTTACGGAAGCGCGGCGCAGTCAAGTCGGTACTGGCGATAGAAGTGAACGCGTGCGTACGTATAACTATCCGCAGGGACGCGTAACGGACCATCGCATTAATTTGACGCTGTACAAGTTGGAAAATATTATGAACGGTGATATTGACGAATTCATCCAGGCCTTGGCCGAAGCTCGTCGTGCCGAATTGATGAAGGAAGCCGAAGAAAGCAATGACTGATTTATGGACAATCGGCTCTCTTCTTAAATGGACGGAAGGATTTTTTGCCGAAAAAGGAATTGATACGCCGCGACTGGATGCGGAAATTCTGTTGGCACACGTTCTTGAAAAAGAACGTATTTATTTGTATGCTCATTTTGACGAACCTATGACCTCGACGGAGTTGTCGGCATATAAAGAGATGATAAAGAAAAGGGCGGCCCGGTATCCGGTCGCCCATATTTTGGGTATAAAGCCTTTTATGGGGCTTGATTTTATTGTCAATGAACACGTTCTCGTGCCGCGTCCGGAAACGGAACTTCTGGTTGAGGCTGTCTTGGAAATCTGCCCTAAAGAGGTTCCGGTACGCATCTTGGATATGGGGACGGGAAGCGGTGCCATCTTGCTGAGTCTCCTATCGTATTTGCCGCAGGCGACGGGAACGGGTGTAGACATTTCTTCTGATGCCTTGAAAATAGCCGCCGAAAACAGAGAGGCTCTTCACCTGGACAGGGTGCAGTGGGTGAATAGCGATCTTTTTACAAATGTAGAAGCTCATGAGTACGATTGGCTCGTTTCCAATCCGCCATATTTAACCGCTCCGGATATGCAGAATCTGGAAGAAGAAGTAAAATACGACCCGGAAACGGCTCTTTACGGCGGTACGGACGGACTGGATATATATCGCCGCCTGGCAAGTGAAGGCGGTGCTTACCTTAAAGTCGGCGGACACTGTATTGTGGAAGTAGGTGCCGGACAGGCGCGGCAGGTTGCGGAACTGTTTACGGAGCAAGATTTTGAACTCGTGCGAATTATCAAGGATTATGCCGATACGGAACGACATGTTTTACTCAGAAAGAAGGGGTAGACTGTGAAAGATACGAAGCTGGTGAAACTCACCGGCACGTCAGAGGATAAAAATATTTTGGAAGAAGCCGGTAGATTGATTCGCCAAGGTGAGCTCGTCATTTTCCCGACGGAGACTGTCTACGGGATAGGCGCCAACGGGCTGGACGCCGCTGCATGCAGGGCCATTTATACAGCAAAGGGACGACCCAGTGACAATCCGCTTATTTTGACGGTTCCCGATAAAGCCGGAGTCG